>JAISGP010000085.1 GCA_031263035.1 Lachnospiraceae bacterium
GGAACCATATCTAAAATCTTAGTCATTACATCTTGATTTTTAATATTAACTAATTTTATATTTCCATCTTTTATTACAAGAACAGCTGAAGGTGTCATCTTTCCTGTTAAGCCACCTGCTCCTTTTTGCTTTTTATCAGCATTAAAAGCTCCTGCTGCAACTCCAAAACTTACATCTACAAGAGGAAGTAAGATTGTATCTCCAATTGTAATTGCATCTCCAACTACAGTTTTTGTAGAAAGAATTGCATCCATTCCTTCAAATAATGTTTCCGCTGCTGATTTAAACGTATTCTCTGCCATTTAGATTTCCTCCATCGTTATGTGTTATTTCCCTTTTAGGTTAGTTTGAAGCTTTCTTGCGTCTTTATATGTCTGTCTACAAGCCTTGCTTAGTAAAATTCGTAAGCCTGCAATTAAAAAAATTCCAATTATCATATGACCTTTTATAAATAAATTACCATTAATTTCCTTTTCATCAAAATTAGGATTTAATGTAAGATTACCATCTACAAAAGGATATAAAATCGATCCAAATACAAGTACAGTTCCCATAGTTCCCGGATCTTCTAATCCAAAATTAAGCTGCAAATCAAACTTTTTAGGTAATATCTTTTTAATTAGCCAAAATGCTTTCTTCTTAACTAGTAAAATTGCTTTTTTATGAACCTTATCCTCAAGAAAAGCAGTAATTAATTCTTTTTTTTCTGATAGATAATTAATTTTTAGACTAGTGTTTTTATAAATCTTTCTAATCTTATCATAAATACCCTTAAAAGTCGATTTTATCTTGTTCTGGATTTTCTTTATTTTCTCAAATATACTAGCAAATTTATGAAAAAACTCTTTTATTTTTTGAAAGATATTCCCTTTTTGTTTATCTGAAAATAGGTTGACTTTATCGGTGTCTTCCCCGTGGGGTCTGGCTTTTCCATGTAATCCTTCACTTTCTTCTTCAACATCACACTGGTTAAAGGTCCCTTCAGATTGTAAATTAGAAGAATCAGAAAAGCTATCCATTTTGAGCTTTTGTACACTCTCTTTATCAAAGCTTTTATCAACTTGTATAACTTCTTTGATTTGCTCTGTTTCTTCTTTTTTGTTTTGCTCAAAATTATCACTTCCTTCTAATTGATTATTTGACAACTCTTTCTTCTTTTCTTCATAAAGGTCATCAAAATCATCTACAATCGGTGTACTCTCTTCGTTCTTAGTTTTTTTTACCTTAACTCTTCTCTTTACTTTCTTCTTTTTCTTAGGTTTATCACTATTGAATATAGTAAAAAACAAAATTCTAATCTTATATATCTGTTTACCCTTAGATAAGTTATATTTAACTCCTACTAAACCTAAAAACCAGCTCACCCTCGCCATAACTTCTGACTTTTCTAAAAGTTCTTCTTTAATACCTTGTTTTGTATCATTTTCATCTTTAGGATATATCCCTCCATTTGCTTTTATCTTATAGCAAATAGGAGAAAAGAGAACAATTAAAGTTAAAAGAAGGAGTAAGCCAATAATACTTAATAAAATAATTCCAATTACCTTTAATATTAATAAAATTATATGTATTATTGCCCTCACCCCCTTTTTATTAATCAATTTTAGGTTTTAAGTCAAAATGTTAAATGCTTTATATAATTTAAATACACTTATCATAGTAAAGACTGTTTTTCAATTACTTTGGTAATGAATAAATAGCACAATTTTCTCTTAATTTAATTTAATTCGGCATTATAACTATCAAAAATATTTGCAACTACATTAACAGCTCTGGCATTTCCATCGGCACCTTCAATTATGCAACATATTGCCATAGGAGAATCATCAGGATTAATCATACCGGCAAACCATGAATGATCTTTACTTTTATCCGAACTATATTCTGCAGTTCCGGTTTTACCTGCTGCCTCGTAACCTCTACCACTTAAAACTGTACCGGTACCTTCTGAAACTACAGCCTTCATATATGTTCTAAGCTGACTTGCTTCACTACTTGTCATTAATGTTTTATATTCTGTATTCTTTATGGTTTTTACTGTACTTCCTGTATCATTTTTTATCTTTGATACTAAGTGAGGTTTCATAAGAACACCATCATTTGCAATTGCTGCTGCAATTAAAGCCATATGATAAGGATTAGTCATTGTATTTCCCTGACCTATAGCTGTTGCCATATGCATACTCTGTCCATCATTATTTTTAAGGGAAAATTTTGGTGTTGTAGTAGGTAAATCACAAGGCAAAGTTTTATTAAACAATAAATCTTCGGCTGTTTTTCTCCATTTGCTAGTATTAAGTTTAGAGCCAATATTTGAATATGAAGTATTACATGAATTTGCAAAGCTTGTTTCTAAATCTTCTTTACCATGAACATCCCCGTCAAAACAATGTATTGCCGGTCCATCTTTCGGTTCAATCTCTCCGGTACAATCATAAGTATAGGCATTATAATTGCTGTTTTCTCTCATGTATTCTAAGGTTGTAGCTATTTTAAATACAGAGCCCGGAACATATGAACCATTAGTTGCCCTATTTAAAAGAATACTATCTGAGGATGTATTTAACTTATCCCAATTATCTAAAACGGTGCTTGGATTAAAATCAGGCTTACTTACCATGGCTAAAATGCCACCTGTTTTAGGATCTATACAGACTACCGCTCCCTTATTATCCCCTAAAGCATCATAACACGCCTGTTGAAGGTCAGTATCTAAAGTAGTTTGAACTGTATTTCCAACATTTCTTTTATTCTGTAAACCATTTTTAAGCTTATCTAATATAAATGAATTAGATGTATATAAATCTATATTTTCTGCTCTTTCAAGCCCACTTTTTCCATTTGTATTATATCCAACTACATGAGCAAAAACATCTCCATAAGGATATTCTCTTTTATCCTCTTTATATGTATCACCTGTTTTTGTCTTGGCAAGTACATTTCCATCTTTATCAGTAATACTACCTCTAACTACAGTTTTAGCATATGAGTCCATTCTTTCGTTATATGGACTTTTTATTATACTTCCTGCTCGAACAATATTAAAATAAACCAAGTAGCCCATTAAACATAAAAACAAAAGTACAAAAGAATAGGTAACTATTGAAAACTCTCTATTACCTATTTTCTTTTTTTTCTTCTTAGCCTTAGACTCTGCCTTGGCTTTTTTTCGTTCTTTTTTCGGCTTGTCCAGATGTTCTAACTCTTCTCTTAACATTCTCTCGGCTTCTCTTTGCTCGTAGCCTTTCTTCCCTTTGTCGCTCAATATCTTCTTCCTCGTCCTCTCTAACTATATAAAGTCCTTGAATAATCGCAAACATAACTAAAGTACTAACTAACGAACTACCTCCATAACTCACAAAAGGTAGGGTAACTCCTGTAGATGGAATAAATTTAGTAACTCCACCTACAGTTAGGAATACTTGAAAAATATAACAAGTACCTAAACCTAAAGCTACAAATTTATAGAAACTATTATGAAGTTGCATTGCTATATTTAAAATCATTATATAACAACTTAAACATATCAAAATAATACAAAGTGCAAAGATAAGCCCCAGCTCTTCACAAATGGCAGAAAACACAAAATCTTCTGCTGCAACAGGTATTTTATCTGGTTGCCCATTAAATAAGCCTGCTCCAAACCATCCTCCGGTACCTATTGCAAATAAACTTTGAGCTACCTGATATCCACCTTTATCATAATTCTTAAAAGGATCTCTCCATACCTCCACACGAGTGTGAACATGGGTGAAAAACTTATAAGCAAGAACAGATGCTGCCGCTCCTGCGCCACCTCCTGCAAGAATATATAATGGTTGTTTAGTTGCAACATATAACATGGTTATATAAACTATAAAAATAATTAATGCACTTCCAAGGTCTGTTGATGCTACTAAAATCAATACATGAAGCGCAGCAATAGCTGTAGTAAGTACTACATTTTTAAATTTTATAGATATAGCAAAACTTGATGCTACAAAAAACACAAAAATAATCTTAACTAATTCAGATGGTTGAATATTAATACCGGCTACAGAAAATCCAAGTTTAGCTCCATATGTGGTACGAGCGAGCACTGCAACAGCTAGAAGAGCAGCAAGTCCAATTCCCGCATATATATATTTCCATTTTGCAAGGAATTTAAATTTTCTTATCATTACCGGAATAATAAGACTAATTACAAATCCACCACAGGCTATAATATATTGTTTAAATGCCTTATCGTAAGATAATCTTGTAAGAATTATAAAACCTATGGACATTAACATACACATATTATTTAATACTAATCTAGATACTTTAGGATATATATTTGAATACAACAAAACTACAAGTACAAACATTACTACTTGCATTCCATAAAAAATAAGAAGCTTCATATCTTCCTTTTGAAGAAACATAATCAAATATGCAATAGTAAGTGTCATAAACATTACTACTGTTTGTCTTCTTAATATTTTCTTTTTATCATCAGGATCCCAGGCTCCAAATATACTAAAACATGAAAATGTATAAATTAGTATAAGTAATATTAAAATATATTTAGATAACCCAACTATCAAGTTTACCAAAACATTCCCCCTATAATGGTAGTTATTCAACACCTCTTTTAAAATGACCATATGTAAAGGTGTTATTTTGTGACTGTACTTTTTCTCCTCGAAAATATGTTTGCTCAATCATTTTAAGTATAATTTCAGTTTGAACTTCATCCTCTACTGTAAACTCAAAAACTAAAGTAAAAGGATTTAAAGTTTTCTCAATATCTATATTCATTAAATTTAACGGAAGATGATTATAGATAACATTGTAACAAAAATCACATTCTAGTTTAACAGGAAATTTATAATTCATTCTATCCACTATATTGGTGAATTTTACATCTTTTCCATCTATGCTTTTCAAACATTTACCAGAAGATTTGGCTATACAATTAGCTGTAACCATAACTCCTTGGTATCCATAAACTATCATTCTTTCTTCTGCAATTCCTAAATTAGAAAGCTCATGAGAATTTAATTCAATATCTCCTGTCCATTCGTCAATATAAAGTTCACCTATAAAGTTCTTGGAAATTTTATTAAAGATATAAATATTTTTATCTGCAATAATCTTTCCCTTATAACGATTTTCTCTTAACCAAACATACTCATCAAAATTCCGAATTAGTATAACATCAAACTTTGATATTAATGTGAGTAATGACTTTTTATATTCTTCATATGTGTTATCTCTAAAAATCATTGGAAGGGCTAAAGTATAAGTAATATTTGCATTATTATCTAGATTATATCCCTTTTCAATTAGAGTTTTAGCTAAAGAGTATTCTAAGGTTATTCTAAAACTATATAATCCCACATTTTGCTGAGCAAATTTTAAAATTGTATTATATTGACTTATTGATGTAATTAAAAATTCTAAAGTATGACTTTTTCCATCTCTATAATTTTCTTCATTACTATCAGTTAAGCTTTCTTTTTTTATAAGGTTATTTTTATCGAAATTTTTCGAATAATACTCATTCTCAGAATTCTTATTCTTTTTCCCATTAGACAATGAATATTCTCTAAATAAAGGCAATGAAGAATTTAATTTATCATTTCTTCTTTCTACAATTTCATCTAAATATTTCTTTAAAGCAGCTCTTTCCTTTTTCATATGCTTTTCATTTATCGTATCAACTAATTTATTCATAGTATCTCTTCTTAGTTGATTAATAGTTTTTAAAGATACAAAGATATTTTCATCTTTTTCTATAACTAAATCTTTTATTTGAAATGTAGTAGAACCTAATTTATTTAACTGTTTTCTTATACTCTCTTCACTTACATCAGTTTTTTTAGCTTTCTCGACAACTATACTTTTTTCTATATAAGTTACAGACATATTATCCTTAGTTGCAAATGTTAATTTAGGATTTTCTCCAATCTTAAACTCTCCCTTAACATTAATTTTAATCTTAGGAATTAAAGAAAAATAATCCTTTTTTTCTTTAATTTCAATATCTATTACAGATTTTTCTTTTATATTTCCCTTATTTGCAACATTACTGACTTCAAGCATTTCTTTCCCATTATGTCGCAAATAATACCCAGTATCATAACCTCTTCTTTTATAAATGCCTTCTAATTGAAGAATATCATCTTCCTTTACTTTAAAATCCTTCCCATTTAAATATAAATCAATATATTTTCTATATATAGAGACTACTGTATATACATAATCAGGGCTTTTCATTCTTCCTTCAATTTTAAAGGATTTTATTCCGGCTTCGATCATTTCAGGTATTAACTTTAGAGTGTTAAGATCTTTTAAAGATAAAATAGTACTCTGCTTACCTTCAGAATTTTTAAAAGGAAGTCTACAAATCCCTCCACATCTACCTCTATTTCCACTTCTTCCGCCAATATAGCTACTAAATAAGCATTGACCTGAATATGCATAGCATAAAGAGCCATGTATAAATGTTTCAATCTCCATCTTTGTTTCTTTACAAATCTTTTTGATTTCTTTTAAGCTTAATTCCCTTGCTAAAACAATTCTGCTTACGCCTAATTCTTCAAGTAATCTGATAGAATAGCTACTTGTAACCGTCATTTGAGTACTTCCATGAACAGGCAAATCTGGGAAATTTTCTTCTATAATACTTAGTACTCCAAAATCTTGAACAATAATTCCATCTAAACCTGCTTCATAAAGAGGTGTAAGATATGGAACTAATTCTCCTATTTCCATATCCTTCATTAAAGTATTCACAGTTAAATATATTTTAACACTGTAAATATGCGCTAATCTTATACATTCTATTAAGTCTTCAGTTTCGAAATTTTTAGCAAATGCTCTAGCTCCAAATTGCTCTCCAGCCAAGTAAATTGCATTTGCTCCGGCTGCTATTGCTCCATAAAGAGATTTAATATCTCCTGCCGGTGCTAAAAGTTCTACTTTATTATCTATTTTCAAAGAGTAATCTCCTTTAATCGTAAAATAATATGGTACTTAAATACCATTTTTAACTACTAACTTTTTTTATTATATCTTTTTATAACTTACTATATCTTCTTATAACTTATTTTATGCTAAATTTTATTGTCTTAAAAAAGCAAAAAGGCTGTCAAAAGACAGCCTAAAATTTATTTTGTTTTTTTAGTGGTAGTTTTATTCTCTGTTTCAAGCTGAACAATACGCATCTGAAGGTCTTTGTTTTCTGTTTTGAGAGTATCTATTACCTTTTCAGCATTCTCTAACTTAATCTGTACAGATATAAGCTCATGCTTAAGATCATACATCTCTTTATCCTTAACCTCAATATCATTCTCTAAAGAACTGCCTTGCTTTTTAGCTTTAAAATAATCATCGGCTATATTTAATGCTAAAAGTACATTACGTGTATCGGCACTTTGCTTTCTATATCCTTCACTTTCGCTACATTCTTCGATTTTATGGTTAAGGTATCTAGAAACTCTATCTAAATAATCTTCACTTTCAAATCCTCCAAGAGTGAACTCTTTTCCACCGATAAGCACTCTAGTAAAATTTTTTGAAACAGCCATGACAAATTCCTCCACGAAAAATATTATTATAATTATACACTAATAATATTCAAATAGCAAAAAATTCTTTTATTTTCACGATAATTTGATATAAATACCCTTTTAGTGCAAATATAAATATCTATTTTATCTAAATTTGGTTACTTTTCTTCTTCGAGAAATTCTGGCTTATTCTCAATACGTTTAAAAACTAAATCATATCCATCATTTCCATAATTAAGAGAACGATTAACTCTACTAATTGTAGCTGTAGAAGCTCCAGTTTTTTCAGCTATCTCCATATAAGTTTTATCTTCCCTAAGCATCTTAGCAACTTCAAATCTTTGGGAAAGAGAAAGCAATTCATTTACTGTACAAACATCTTCAAAAAATGAATAGCACTCCTCTTTTGATTTTAAGCTAAGTACTCCATCAAAGAAATAATCCACTACCTCTGTATGTATTTTTTTGCTCATAAGTTTTCCTCTTCAATATAATTGTTTCTGAGTGAATTATACTTCATTTTAAAGAAAAATCAACATCTAAAATGAAAATAAACTTCTATTATTAATATAGTACAGTTTATCACATCAAAGTTTTAAACTAAATTATTAAATACAACTATTAATATCGAATTTTTCTAGCTTGAATAATAAGCTCTTTATTTGCCCTTGTATTTAAAAACATGTTTAAAATCTGCTCAGTAGCTTCTTCTGATTTCATGCCATTTAAAGCTTTTCTCATATGTGTAACTGCATCTAATTCGTCTTTTGATAATAGTAAATCTTCTCTTCTAGTGCCAGATTTAACAATATCGATTGCAGGGAAAATTCTTCTTTCAGATAACTTCCTATCTAAAACTAATTCCATATTACCTGTTCCCTTAAATTCCTCATAAACTACATCATCCATTCTACTTCCAGTATCTACTAAAGCAGTGGCTAAAATTGTAAGGCTTCCACCTTCTCTCATATTTCTTGCTGCTCCAAAGAATTTTTTTGGCATGTATAGACTGGCAGGGTCTAATCCTCCTGAAAGAGTTCTACCTGAAGGCACAACTGTAAGATTGTACGCACGTGTAAGACGAGTAATAGAGTCTAATAAAATCATAACATCTTTTTTATGCTCTACAAGTCTCTTTGCCCTCTCTATTACCATTTCAGAAACTTTTCTATGATGTTCTGGTGTTTCATCAAAGGTAGAGTGTATTACCTCAACACTATCTCCTCCAATTGCTTCTTTTATATCGGTAACCTCTTCGGGCCTTTCATCAATCAAAAGAATAATAAGATGAACTTCTGGATTATTTCTTCTAACAGCTAGGGCTACTTCTTTTAAAAGAGTAGTCTTTCCTGCCTTAGGCGGAGAGACTATCATTCCACGCTGTCCTTTTCCAAGAGGTGACATTAAATCTAAAATCCTCATAGAAACATTATTTCTCCACTTAGGTGTTTCTAGTCTAAGTCTTTCATTAGGAAATATAGGAGTCATATCCTCGAAATTATAACGTTTAGATGCGACCTCTAGTGGTAGTCCATTTATCTTTTTTAAGTATAATAAAGCTGAAAATTTCTCTTGATGATTCTTTACTCTAATTGGTCCCTCAAGAAAATCTCCTGTTTTAAGACGAAACTTTTTAATCTGAGATGGAGCAACATAAATATCTTCTGCTCCTGAAAGATAATTGTCGCTTCGAATAAATCCAAAGCCATCTGGCATAACTTCCAATATACCATAAGCTAATTCACCACTATCAAGAGTATTGGCATCAGTCCCCGGTCTATAGCTAGACTTATAATTGCTATCTTTATGAATACCAAATCTTACACTATTATCAGATGGAGGTGGACTTGAATTACCTTCTTTTTCTTCTTTTATGGCAGAATAAACATATTTTTTATTTTCTTCCTGCTCTCTAAATAAATCTTCTTCTGTTTCCTCATCTTCATCATCTATATATTCTACAAAATAAGGTTCTGGTTTTTTTCTCTTATTTTTTATATCTTGTACAATCTTTTCATTTTTTGAAGTTTCGGTAGTATCTAAAGATACTATCTTATCATCCTTTTTAGCTTCCGCTGCATCCAAATCAAGCATGGCTTGAATTAACTCATCCTTTTTTAAAGCTGATATTTTTTTCATACCTCTTGATTTAGCAATTTCCTTTAACTCTTTAAGAGGTAAAGTTATATATTGTTCTTTAGTCATAGCAATACTCCTTATAATCATAGATGCTGGGATTTATAAAGAAAAAAACAGAAAAAAAGAAAATCTTGAAGTGGACTAGGCGGGAGTCGAACCCGCGTCCGAAGACTTTTCCAGTTAGACATCTTCCATCATAGTCATCGTATTAACATTCCCTTAAACCTTCACCCAATGACAGGTTAAGGCTCTTAGTAGCTTCATATTTCCATCTTTATCTCAAAGCTTTGATAAAGCAGTTCTTCGCCTTAGTCGAAGCCACTATCCTAAGCAGCGAATGACTTAAGAGTGACTGCTGCCTTTAGGCAGCGTAAGCTAAATTATCTTCAGCGTTTATATTTTTTTGGAACTTTTAACGTAGTGTCCCACTACGGATGGCTTTCCGACCTTCCTTGCCCCCGTCGAAACCAGTACTAGCCCTTAATTAAACATCGCTTGGTACTGCTTATATTTTTTAGCTTCTAATTGTATTATGATAACAAAATATTAAGAAATAGTCAAACTAAAAAGGCTAAAAACAAAATGTTTTAGCCTTTATTAAAACAACGTTCACTGCTCATCCTAGCACAATTATTATAAACACAAAATATTGCCTATTTATTATGCTGTCTCTTTCTTAAAATTAATGCTGTAAATGCACTCATTAAAATGTATCGCTTCACCTTCAGTACTTACATTGTTTTTAAACAAAGTATTACAAAGATTTAATTTTACATTTGCACCGTTACAATCAATTGCTCTATTAGTGTTATCTATAAATGTTGAATTATAAACATTA
>JAISGP010000099.1 GCA_031263035.1 Lachnospiraceae bacterium
TATAAATCCTATTAAACAAGAAATCCCGTAAAGCAAAACTACTATTTTAATGTTTTCTTTTCGGTTTTTATTTTCTCTAAATAGTGTCAACATTCCAAGTCCACTATTCATAGTTAGACCTGCAATAACTGATGGAAATGTTATGATTTTAAGTATATACATCTGCATAAGTAAAACAGATGCTGTACAATTTGGTATCGCTCCGATTATGCCTGTAATTAATGGTTCAAAATACGTCTTGCCCAGAAGCAACTTTGACATTCCGTCTGTACCTATTAAATCCAAAACTACATTTAATAAAAATGTTAAGACAACTAAGTATAAAAATAATTTTACTGTATGGCGTAAGGCTGGCATGAAAATATTTCCGCTTTCCTCACATCCACAATCTACACAAAGAACTCCACTTTCTTTTGGACTTTCAATAAATTTAGCAATTATAAAATCTACGAGGTATCCAAAAATAATTCCAAATATAACTTTTACAATAATTATTTTTAATACCGAATGTAACTGACCTTTATTTCCAAGAAGTATTAATAATGCTTCATCTGAAGTAGATATCCAAACAGATATTAAAGTTCCTAGTGATACAACGCCACCTGCATAAAGATTAGCTGCCATAATGGAAAAACCACATTGAGGTACACATCCCACTATTGCTCCCAAAATAGGTCCAGCTTTCTTTGCTTTTTTTAACATTTCATTAGTTTTTTCACTAGTGTGTTTCTCTAAAAATTCAATCAATAAAAAAGCTACAAATAAAAATGGTAGCATATGTATTGAATCCTCAATTGTTTCTATAAAAGCTGTTTTAAAAATCATATAAAACTTCCTTCCCAAATTTCACTAGAAAAAAATCTACCTATCTATTATATCAAATTATGTGACTAATGAGTGAATTAACCTAATAAAACATCTCTACTTTCTATATTTATACTAAAAATTTTAATCTTTAATTCAATATATGCAAAAAACCTTCGTAATTATTTTTATCCAATAATTTACAAAGGTTATTGTACCTAAATCAACTTCCATTAATTAGCTAATATCTACTTATTATAAAGTTAAAATTGTTGAAGCAATAGAATTTATTTTATTTTCAAGTTCATCTGTTCTTGATGTCATAATAAATGGATTTTTAGATCCTCCAATAATAGAAGCAGTTTCAAAATGTGCATAATAATGCAATGATTTACTTAAAGTATTCGCTTCACCTAAACTTGCTCCAACTAAAATATCTGCCATTCCTGCTACAGAACTTTCAATTCCTTTATGCTTTGCAGCTTCTAAATCAATTGCATTATCTAAAGAAAGAGGACCATCTACTTTACAATTTTTTATCTGTCCTCTCCTATTCATTTGAGTTAAAATTGCACTATTTAAAGTATCTTCAATTCCGAGATTTACTGTTTCTGCTGCACCAAGAAGTGCAACTTTCGGCATAGTGCAACCAAAGCTTGTTGCAATCTCCACTGCATTCTCAATAATATCTTTTTTTATCTTTACACCTTGGTCAACGTTAATTGCACAGTCAGTTAAAAACTTAAGCTTTCCAGATTTATCATCGAAAACAGTTACTTGACTAGCCCTTCTTTTAAAATCTAAACCTGCTTCTTTATTTAAAACAGCTTTCATAAATGTAGCTGTATGAAGAAGTCCCTTCATAGGCATATTAACTTTTCCTTCTTTAGTTAAACTAATTGCAAATGCGCAAGCTTGCACATCATTTTCTGCATTTAAAACCTCATAATCAAATGGATTTCTACCTTCATCGCTAATCATCTTTTTAATTTGATTTTCAATGCCTATAAGAACAAAATCAGCAATACCTTCTTCTTTAACCCTTATGGCAAGATTAATTTCCTCTTCCCTAGCACCTGCAATTGCTATTTTTATATTATTCTTTTTTTTAGCAAATTCTCTTACCTCTTTAAAATTTTTTACCATCATATCCCTCTTTCAAAAATATTAATCTAATTTATATTCAAATATATATCTAAACTTCATTCAATTATATAGAAATCTAAACTATATTCAAGAGTACACAGATTTACCCTTCAATCACAAATATGTTATAGAAAAATCCCGGAATAAATCCGAGATTTTCATTACTAATATTGCATTATTTCTCTCTGTCCGATAAACGCCTCATAAGTTCCTTCATTTAAGGCATCTAACTCATCAGTGTCAGGCCTAACATATACCTTAGATATCCATGAAACTCTTTCTATTATCATATCAGTAAACCTTTTTGAATGAGCTAAACCACCAGTTATAATTATACCATCTGGTTTTTTCCCCATTGCTGCACTAGCTGCTCCAAGAGCTTTACTAATCTGAAATGCCATAGCTTCATAAACTTCCTTAGCTTTATTATCTCCGGCATCTATTCTCTTTTCTACTTCTTCCCCATTATTAGTAGACAAGTGTGCCATAAGACCGCCACCGCCATTTAAAAAATAGTCCAATTGTTCATTAGAGTATTTCCCAGACAAGATAAGTTTTTTCCAATCAGCAGCCGGAAGAGTTCCACTTCTATCCATACCAAAAGGAGCGTCTCCGTCTAAACCATTTGTAATATCAATTACCTTCCCATCTAAATGTGAAGCAACTGAAATTCCACTTCCTAGATGAGTAATTACAAGGGCTAATTCTTCATAAGGTTTTCCGATTTCCATTGCTACCTCTCTTCCAACTGCTTTATGACTGAGTGCTTGGAAAAAACTATGTCTCTTAATATCTGGAATTCCTGTATACTTTGCAATAGAAATCATCTCGTCCACACATGGCATATCACATGTAAGTGCAATTTTATTGTTTTCATTTGCAAATTCCAAGGCTATCCCCGACCCTAGATTACATACATGTACGCCATAATTTCCATTCTTTGCATCTGTTACCATATTCTCATCAATTCTATATGTTCCAGATATAACAGGTTTAACTGAGGGACCTCTTGATACAAAAAAGTCTATGTCATATAAATTTATCTTATTTACTTTTAGGAAATTTAGAATACTACATTTTCTATACTCATATTGATCCCAAACTTGTTTAAATTTTTTAATTTCAGAAGTATCATGACGTATGCTTTCCTTTATTATTGGATTTTTATCATCATAAACTCCAATTTTGGTAGACGTACCACCTAAATTTATCACTAAACTTTTCATATAAATATCCCTCGTAAATTAAGTATTTTGTTATTGAAACTTTACAACTATTTCTCTAAATTCTGCTTCATTTATACATCTATGTTCATCGTAAGATTTTTCCTTAACTGCCATAAGTAATGGAAGTATTTGATCATCTTCAACAGATAAATCATATCTTTCAAGCCATTCCTTTAGATTAGCTTTTCCACTTTTCTTACCTAGGTCAAGAACAGGTCTTGTATTGCCAACAACATCCCATCTATATGGAAGCATTACTAGTGGATCTTCATCTCTACAGTTAACCCACATTCCAGAAGGCATACCAGTTTCCCATCTAAATATACCATCTCCAACTATAGGATATGTTTCTGGAACAGGTTTTCTAGAAAGTTTTTCAACTAATTTAGATAGAGATTTTAATTTTGACAAATCAATTCCTGTATCAACTCCATATAAAGCTTCAAGAGCCATAACTGTCTGCTCAAGAGAAGCACTTCCTGCTCTTTCTCCAATACCATTAACAGTAACGTGACAAGCTGATGCTCCAGCTTTTAGTCCTGCTAAAGTTGTTGCCACACCAAGTCCAAAGTCGTCATGGAAATGTGCTTCTATTGGAGTATTTGGAAATCTTTCGATTAATTGACTAATTCTTCTATATGCACCTTCTGGAGATAAGGCTCCAAATGTATCAACAAGAGCAAGACTATCCATATGTCCACCACCATCAATAATTGACTGAACAGTATCCATTAGAAAATCCATATTGGCACGACTACCATCAGCAGGGAAAAATAAAACCTTAAGTCCAAGTTCATGAGCTCTAGCTGTAGCCTCAATAGCTTTATTTACTGCCTTTTCAAGTCCCCATTTTTCTCCTTTTTTTAGAAGATGCTCACTTCCCGGTATTTCTGCTACAACACCGTCAACGCCACAAGCTTTAGCTTGTTCCATGTCTTTTACCATGTTTCGAACAAAACAATAAATATCTGCTTTTAATCCTAAACTTGTAATCTCCTTAATTGCCTCAGCATCTGCTTCAAGAACTGCCGGAGTACCAGCTTCAATTCTATGAACACCGCAAGCATCAAGTGCTTTAGCAATTTCAACTTTTTCTTCTTTTGAAAGAATAATTCCTGATTGTTGCTCTCCATCCCTTAAAGTAGTATCCAAGATTTGGATATTCTTTTGAAAATGAAAATCTTTAACAACCTCATCATCATAATTTGATGGACTTACCCACCATTTGCCTTCTTCTCTGTAACTCATAATTAAATCCTCCATTGTTTTTGATTTTTATTTCTAATCAATCCGTTACAGCCATTTGCAAATATTACCCTGTGTCAAAGTAGTCATATCAAACCTTCATTTGCAAATAAAACCCAACAGTGGACGATTAAATTTTAATTAATTATTCTACTATCATATCTGATACTGAAACAGTTTCCTTTTGGACTACATCCTCTTTATTACTGCTTTCCCTAGTACTACTGTCATTCTTTTTCTTTAATTCCTGAACTCTAAATCTTGAATTATTATTTTTACTTAAAATGTACATTTGCACAGGTAAAATAACAAGAAATGGTAGTTCAAATAAAGGAATATTAATTTTACCAATTATTCCATAAGCTGTAGTTACTAATTGTGGAATACCTACTCTGCCAAAGTAAAAGCCCAGACAAGCTAAAATAGCAACTATAATAACTCTTCTTTGCATTAGCGTAGATTTTTTTAACAATCTATTGAGTGGAACTTGATATCTTTCAACCATGCCATATAGATAACCTGCCCCTGTACTTAATACAGCCAAATAGGCTAAAGCTGTATATATAAATTTAATGCCACTACCTGCTCCTATTACATTTTCCATTGACCAAAGAGTAGGAAGATCTTGACCTGCAACTCCTGGCATCCCTGCTGCAAATATAATATTCATCATAATTGTTGAAAAGAATACTAAGCAAAATCCCATAACCGCAGTAATAATAGAATCTCTTCTTGTTCTTATCTGACCTTTTGAGGCTGGAATAGCTGCATCTACAAAAGCAACCATTATATTAATATATAGAATAATCTGAACCCAAACATGAAATGGTGTATCATTCATAGTTCTCGCTTCTACATATTTACTCATTCCGCCCCATGCAACTCCTACACCTTTAATACCTATATAAGCAATAAGAATAACTAATGCAACGGTTATAAGTGATGAAGATTTAAGAACTATAGATTGACCTGCCAATATTAAAAATATAATAATTGCCATAGTTCCAATTCCGCATAATATAAAAGGCAAGCCAGTATATTGTGAAATTAATCTTCCGCCTGTTGCAAATGATAATGCAGAAATTGTTATACAAGCAAGAATTGCTGAAAACTCTTTTACATTTGCAAAAAACACCCTATATTTTCCGTAAACATGATCATAAAAAGTTCTAAAATTATATGTTTCAAATTTTCTACAATACTCCAAAACAAAGAAACATATCAAGGCTGCCGCTGTAGTTGTAATAAGAGGTCCAATAAAAACTCCAAGCCATGATTTAGCTACAAAGAAACTAACAAGTTGTGCTCCACCTGAAAAACCGGGTCCTATATATATTCCAAACCATATAGAGGCAACACTAAAAGGTGCTAAAAACCAGCGAAATTTTCCATCCTTCATATTTCTCCTCCTATAGGCCTAGAGCCTTTCTATTTAAAACATTTGCTGGTACCTGCCCATTTAACACATCAACAGCAGTTTTAGCAACACCTTCAAATAACTCTCCATTAGCTTCTTTTGAATTATATGCAACATGAGGTGAAATAATAACATTGTCCATATGAAGCAACGGATTTTCTTTATCTGTCATTGGTTCAACAGGAAATGTATCAAGCCCTACTCCTCCAATCTTTCCTAATTTTAAACCTTGAACTAAATCTTCTTGATTAATTAACCCTCCTCTTGCAGCATTTACGATTATTACTCCATCTTTCATTTTATCAATAGCTTTACTATCGATCATATTTGCAGTTTCAGCTGTTTCTGGCAAATGAAGAGAAATTAAATCTGCATTTGCAAATAATTCATCTAGACTTGCTTCTTCTACTCCATTTGCAGCAAAAACCTCAGATGGTAAATATGGATCATATGCCATAACCTTATATCCTAAGCCCATAACATTCTTTGAAACTTGTTTTGCAATATGTCCAAATCCAATTAAACCTACAGTCTGGGAATTTGGTCGTCTCATAACTCTTCCTAAATCTTTATTCCAAAGACCTTTACCAACTGCCTCATCAAAATGTTTTAATTGTCTTGATAGTGCAAGAAGTATTGCTGTTGCATGAATTGCAACTTCTGGTATACAATAAGTGCTTACATTGCATATCTTAATACCTTTTTTGGTTGCTGCTTCCATATCAAATTCATTTACGCCAATTCCATATCTAACCATAACTTGACAATGTGGAAATCTACTAATACTTTTCTCAGTCATTTTAACAGCAATATTCAAAACAGCATCTGCATCTAAAGCCTGTTCTATAACCTCATCTTCGTTTTTGCATTGTAATTTTACAAATTCAAATCCAGCCTCTTCTACAATCTTCTGTTCTGCAGAATAATCATATCCAGCTATAACTTGTGAATCCAATAATACTACTTTCATATATACCTCCATTTAATCCTCAATTTTTATTAAGCTCTTTTTTGAATAAAATGTACATTTTGATATAATTCTAAATAGTTTTAAAGCTCTCATAATTGAATCTGCAGTCTTCAATTTATGATTTATATTAACTGTTATCATAATATTCTCTTTTCATAACCTTGTCAATATTATTTTTATAGTTATGAAAGTATTTTCTAATTTTCTACATTTTAACCAGTTTTTATCTTAATATTCTTGAATTAGGGAGTATTTTTTGTGAGATTTATACTAAAAGTTAGGCACTTATCAATCTATGAGTTGAGAAAATCTTTTATAACCTTATGAAATTTATTCGAAAGGACAATACATTTTTGTGTTTTTACTGTATAATGAAAATAATTAAATTTAATTCATCAAAGAATATATAGGGGTATTTTTATGTCAAATGATCATAAGGTTTCAAGCAAAATTCAATACAGAATAAATGATGTAGCAAAAGAACTAGGAATTACTCCCGCAACTCTTCGGAACTGGGAAAAACAGGGATTTTTTGCTCCTAAAAGAAGAAAAAATGGGTATAGAACATATGATATAGCTGATATAGAAATACTTAGAAAAATTAAAGAATGGTCTATAGATAAAAAAATGGGTGCTAACGCAATTAAGGGTTTACTTGCAACTTACATAACTCATCCAACGACTCACACTAATAACAATGGTAGTATATCTAGAAACTTTGCAAGCCAGAAATGGAAAAACAGTCGCTTATCTATGGGTAAAACCTTAAAAGAAGTTGCAGATGATATAGGCATTTCAGTTCCTCAACTTTCGAAAATTGAAAATATGCAAACAAATTCGTCTATAGATGTATTGCAAAAACTTGCAGATTACTATGGTGAAAATCTCCTTTATTATATGCCAGAAAAAAAATTTGATGACTCTCATTTAGTTAAAAAAAATGAACGACGAAGCATTGGAAATACTCTTGAAGGAGTTAAAATTGAAGATTTAATTTCTATGGGAAATCTTAATACTTCAGTAATGTTTTATACTATAGAAGCTGGTGCTAAAAGACTTAGTTCTAATTCTCATCCTGGAAACGAAATAATCTTTGTTGTATCTGGAAGTATAACATTTTATATAGGTGAAGGGAAAAAATATACATTAAAAAAAGGTGATTGCCTTACATATAAATCTTCTGAACCTCATACTTGGATAAACGAAAGTAAAGGAGAAGCTAAGCTTCTCTGGATATATGAAAGAATATAATTTTTATCATGCATAATTATAAATAATTCTTGCATAATTATGCATAATGTGTTATATTACTTATTGTACTAAAAAACAGATGTAATTTATATTATAAAACTTGATTTATTACATTTGAAAGATTAAATAATAATTATATTTATACATGTTTTTAATATTTGCAATTACATTAATACTAACATTTACATAATTTAGGAGGATTTTAAAATGAAAGAAAAAGTTGTTTTGGCATATTCTGGAGGATTGGATACTACTGCTATCATCCCTTGGTTAAAAGAAAATTTTGATTATGAAGTAATCTGCTGTTGCGTTGATTGTGGACAGGGAGAAGAATTAGATGGCCTTGAAGAACGTGCTCTTGCTTCTGGTGCTTCTAAGCTTTATATTGAAGATATTACAGATGATTTCTGCGATAATTACATTGTACCTTGCGTAAAAGCTGGTGCTATTTACGAAAATAAATATTTACTTGGTACTTCAATGGCACGTCCTGGAATTGCTAAAGCTCTTGTAAAAGTTGCTAAACTTGAAGGAGCTACTGCTATTTGCCATGGTGCTACAGGAAAAGGAAATGACCAAATTCGTTTTGAGCTTGGAATTAAAGCTCTTGCTCCTGAAATTAAAATCATTGCTCCTTGGCGTATGACTGATGTATGGACAATGGAAAGTCGTCAAGATGAAATCGATTATGTTCATGCTCATGGAATTGATCTTCCATTTGATGCAAGTCATTCTTATAGCCGTGACCGTAACTTATGGCATATTAGTCACGAAGGACTTGAACTTGAGGACCCTACTGTAGAACCAAATTATGATGATTTGCTAGTTCTTTCAGTTTCTCCACAAAAAGCTCCAGATAAAGCTACAGAAGTAACCATGACTTTTGAAGCCGGAGTTCCAAAGTCAGTTAACGGCGTAGAGATGAAAGTTTCTAATATTATTCGTACTTTAAATAAACTTGGTGGAGAAAACGGTATTGGTATTGTAGATATAGTTGAAAACCGTGTTGTAGGTATGAAATCTCGTGGTGTTTATGAAACTCCTGGTGGAACAATACTTATGGAAGCTATTGCTCAACTTGAAGAACTTGTTCTTGACAGGGATATATATGCGGCTAAAAAAGATTTAGGAAATAAACTTGCTCAAGTTGTATATGAAGGAAAATGGTTTACACCACTAACAGATTCTATTATTGCCTTCGTAAATGAAGCCGATAAATACGTAACCGGAGAAGTTAAATTCAAACTTTACAAAGGAAACATTATTAAAGCAGGAACCACATCTCCATACTCACTTTATAGTGAAGACCTTGCAAGCTTTACAACTGGTGAGCTTTATGATCACCACGACGCAGAAGGTTTCATAAATCTATTTGGATTATCACTTAAAGTACGTGCTTTAAAAATGCAAGAAATAGAAAAAAATAAATAAATTTATCTTTCTCACATAATCAATCCAGCCATCAAAAATTTGGTGGCTGGATTTTTATTGTAAAAAAATAAGGGGTAAGAACATACCCCTCGACATGATTATATAAACGGCACCGATTGTTTTTATGATGTG
>JAISGP010000116.1 GCA_031263035.1 Lachnospiraceae bacterium
GCTACCACTTGCCTGATTAAATGTTACAGTATCCCCTGATGCATTAGTATCATAAGTTATAGCAACATCATTTGCAGTATAAGCTGCTTTCAAAGTAATAGTTGCATTATTTGAACTATCAATACTTACACCATTAGCAGTTGTAAGTTCTGTAGGAGTTGACCCCTCTGCAAATTGCCAATAAATAGTTCCACTTTGATTTGGACCTTGCCATCCTGCAAATGTATAACCTTCTTTTATAGGTGTTACATTTGGATTAGTTACTGTTCCATTAAGTGTACCTGTTTTACTAGCTGTTGGTATAGTAGCTGCTGTTGTAGGATTATCCTGATTATAAGTTATAGCAACTGAATTAGCTGACCATATTGGATAAAGTGTTATACCTCCCACATTATTCGTAATAGACACACCGTTAGTAGTCGTTAGGGCTGTTGGGCTAGTACTTCCGCTAAATACCCATTTAGTACTGGTGGCACTTGGAGTACTATCTGTAGTCCATCCGCTAAAGCTATATCCACTTCGTTTAGGTACTGTTGGAGCTGTTACGTAACCATCATAAGAACCTGTCTTACTTGCTGTTACAGCATTAGTATAGCTATCTGCATCAGTTGCTGTATAAGTAATGTTAACTGTATCTGCTGACCATATTGGATATAATGTTACGGAAGCTACTGTATCAACATCACCTGCTGCTGCACTATATTTAGTTGTAGCATTAACTGTCACACCACCTGCTGCTGTTCCACCTGAATTAGTATTCCAACTACCAATTGTATATCCAGTCTTAGTAGGATCCGTAGTTACTCCAGAAAGAAGATTTGTGTCAGTCCATTTAACTGATGTTTTTTGTAAATAAGTACCTGCTGTATCTCCACTACTTGTATCATAATTAACTTTATAATTACTATTTTCAATCATATTTGCATATATAGTAAAGTCAGTAGCACTTAGATTAGCATTATCTGTACCTAAGCCTTCATTGGCTGTATCTAGTATGCTTTTATCAAAATCAAAGGTATTAGTTGCTCCGGATGTATATTCAGTCTTATACCAAGAAGTATCAGCTTGGTATCCTGTCTTAGTTAAAGAAACAGTAGGCTTTTTAACCTTTTCTCCAATATATACCTTTTGGTCTGCTGTACTAATTGCTCCGGCAGAAGCAGTTCCTGCTGTTGCCCCATCTAAATCAAATTTAACTGTGTATGGGGTGATTAGACCGGCGTCTCCATCGTAATCTTGACCATCTGAAGCCGCTACATTAGATATAGTATAAGTTTCACTATGAGTTGGAGCATTTGTTCCATCATAAAATCTATATGTATCTGTTGTATAACTAGGTGTAGTAAATACTAAATCGTAATAATGACCACTTTCAAGATTAGATATCATAAATTCACCATTAGTACCAACTGTAAAAGGTGAACCATTAATTAAAGTAGTAGAGTCATGAGTTGTACCGTGTTTATAGGCATTAACTTGTCCACCACCAGTCCATAATACATCAGAAGTATCTGTAGCACTAGCATCATAATCATAATCGCCATCACGATTTTTATCTATAAATACTCTTCCCTTTATTACAGCTGTATCAAGTCTCATAGACACCGGTTCAGTAGCTCCGTTCTCAATAGAGTTTCCTTCTGCACTTATGGTAAGTAAAGAATGATAGATATTACTTGTTCCTGAATCTGTCTGTTGTTCAGCTTCAGTATCTCCTACTCCAAGTTTTAACATATAGTAAAGGTCAGTTCCTGCCTTCATAGAAGTACCGGAAATCTTTACCATAGTATAGTCTTTGGCGTCTGTTGCCGAATATCCACCAAAAGTTGCAGCGGTACTACTTGTACTATCTACATAAGGATCTTTAGAATAAGTTATTGTAACATTTTGTACTGCTACTGTATCATCACTATTACCGGCTGCAGTTGAATAATCAACTGGAGCCACAAGTTTTGCCGACCACTTAAACGCTGCATTATCTGCAAATGTTGTACCTCGTTTAGGAATTGGTATTAATACACTAAAATTACCGGCATCATTATCTGTATGGTTAGCCACATGAACTCTATAATAAGTATCACTATACTGATTAACTCCTAAAGTCGTATTTTCTTTAGTTGTATCAGAAGTTGTATCGTAAGTTAACCAATCATTAGCTGTTGGTAGAACACCTGTCGCTGTTCTTTGAGCTGCAGTGTCTTTAAGAAATGTTTTTGCCTCGTTTATCGTTAAAGATTTTGTATCTTGTATTGCTCCTAAAAACTCTGTATCAGTTACTCCATTACCATCTACATCATAGGTATCAGGTGTTACTACATTAGCATCAATTCTTTTATAATCACAAAGAATTCCATCTCCAATTGGCTTTACTTGAAAAACTTTATTCCATGTTAATCCAGTAGCAGTGGCACTTTTCTTAACTGTAAAATCATAAGTTAAAGAAAGTGTAATACTGTCCCCTGTTGCTAAATTAGCATAGCAACCTATTTGAGCATCATAAGCTGTCAATACATATACAGGTTTACCTGTAGAATCATTACTGGTTGTCAGTTTATATGTAGTGCCTGTACCATCACCATTAGTATATGTATTCCCCATGTTATCCTTTAATTGAATGGAATCTAAATCTATATCAAATAATCCTGCATCTCTTAAATAGATTTCAACACCCTTTGTATAATAAGCGGCAGTATTAATACAAGGACTAGACATAGGAAGAATTGATGTTACAGGCAAAGAATATCTTTGCCCTGCAGTAAGACTAGTAGCTAATGTTCCACTTGAAACCTGTACCTGCATTCTTGGTTGAAAGGCAATATCACTATCTTTTGTCTCCACATTACTGGTATAATTTGCCTTAGATACCTTGGTAGCATCATCATCTACAATTTCATTATTACTTACATTATCATCTGTTGTTGTAAAAAGATGATATTTAAACTGACCTGGATTAGCTTTAAAATATCCAGAAATTCTACCATAAAGTTCACCTGCATAATATAGAGAACCATATCTTAGTCCTGGTTTATCCTTGCCATAATCCGATTGAAAACCTGATGCCTTCCATGAGATTTCTTCTATCCCTAAGCTTTCATCTGTTATTCCTTCTTTGGTAAGATTAAATTGATAACTGCCACCCATAACATTAACTTTTTTAGTACCTGCAGTCGGACTAGTTATATCCCTAGTAGAACCATCTGATAAAAGTAAATGTACATCAGTTACATCGCCACTAGGAGTTAAAAGATATATCTCTCTAACTACTACATCATCTGTATTTTCAAAGCTAAGTTTCATCCACTGGTTATTCAAAGTATCTGGGGTTTGATTTCTTGCACCATAGGCTCCAAGTATGGACATACTACCATCACTCATGTTTTCCCCATATTTATAATATGCGGTATGGTATGCTGTATCTGACACAGTTGCTGCCTGAAGAATTTTAGGAACATCTGTAGGCACTGGATGAATTTCATCAATTGCAACTACAGAAAAGCCTGATAAATCTCTTGTATCATCGCCACCATATACTGTAAAAGAATCATAGTTAACCTTTATCTGGTAGGTATGTCCAATTAGGCTTGGATCATCTTTCACATGATAATGTAGATAATAATTAAAACCACTTATACCACCTATATCGTTTAAAATGACTTTAATACTTGTATTTCCATTTCCATCTACCGTTTCTGTCATTGGTGTCACAATACAATTAGTTATATTAGTTGGAAATGTAATTACATCAGAAGGATCATCTGCCACTTCAAAAGCACTTGGAAATACAACCGTAAATTCTATTTGAGAAAATAACTTATTAACAACTCTTGAATTATTATTCATAAACCACATGTATGCATTTGCATTTACATCGCTATCTATGTATTGCCATTCGGAACTAGTATCGCTATCGTTTTTTCTTGTGTATAATTTTGATGGATCCCCTTTGCCACAAATATAACTTTCCAAACCACAAGGATCACCTGAATTAACAAGATTACCATTTTCATTTTCAGATGTATAAAAAGAAAATGGAGTATCATATGTTCTTCCGTTGGTGGCGTCTGCAATAACATAATAATTAGAATTCATCTGTAGAGATAAATCCATTGAAAAATCCCCTGTATTATCTGCAAATGTGTAGATTATAGCACCAGCTGTTCCTTTTATATTACCATTTCTCATAGGAATATCTCCGCCATATCTCCATTCTCCACTTACAAGATTATCTTTTAGTAAACCATCTGGCATAATGCTTTTATCAAAAGTCCAAGTACCATTACTTTGCTTCATACCTGGAGCTGCCGCTAAACTCATATATGCCGATATGTATATTGTAAGAGTTTTTTCTGTTACAGGTGCTGCAGCTGTAGAAGGTTTAAAGCTTCCATTAATACTAAGAATTTGAGGAGTATTTACTGGGTCTGCAACTTCTATTTCGCCTGTATTCGCATCATTTGCAGAAACCCCATTAAAGGTTCCTGAAAGTGACATTTCACTCGCTGCAGGTGTATCTCTAAGTTGTCTTCCTTTAAAGTCATTTACAGATACACTATCTGTTTTGTTATTCTCATTTATTTCATTATTTGATTTAGTATCTTCAGAAACTGTTGAAGTATCTCCAGTACTTTTATTAATCTGACTATCTGTATCTTTAGATTGACTTGAAGCCTCTTTATCAGAAGAAGCATTATCTTTTACTTCCTGTGATGTCTCCTCATTAGTTTTCTGTGAAGTTTCATCAGCTTTTACTGATTTTAAAGATGGCATATAGGTTACACCCATGGTAAATACCATGGCAAGTGCCAAAGTAAAAGCAAGTATCTTTTTAATGGTCTTATTTCTTTTCATCTTCACCTTTTATAATGTGATAATACTCACACTATAATCTCCTTCCTTTTATTGTTTGTTCTATGTTTATTTTATCTGTTAAGTATATGATAAAGAATTTAAACTTCTCCTATACACTAGCTCTATACAAGTGTTTTTTTGCTAAAACTACTTATAATAAATATATTTCTTTTAGATAAATATATTTTCAAGTTTTATAATATATATCATGAGAAAAAAACTTCTCATATTAAAGACTGTCGTATTCAATTATTTTTCTAAAGCAAAAAGAATATCCTGTAATTTGCATATATCCTTTTTTATAGCCATACCTATTATTTAGTTTCTTTATTTCTATAAATAACTCTCTTTGTCTTGCCTTTGTACCAACTTAGCAACTTATATGTAGAAATAATCATAGCCAAACTAATCAACATAACTACTATTCCTATGGATGTAGTTCCATAATAACTATGGGCTACTATAAATTTCATATCTAACTTATACCTAATGACTGGTAATCTATAGGAAGAAACATCTGAAGAAACTATACTAACATTTCTAATTATTGATGATACTTCTCTATGTTCAGTCAAAAGACTATTACTGACCTTTGAAGTGTTGTTAATTGGTTTTACATTATTATTTCCACTGCCTTGATAATAGGAATTAATATATACATCTTTATTTTTATATATTATCTTAGGATCATCTTTCTTTTTCTTAACCTTAGGATCTACAACTTTTTTCTTTTTTTCAATTTCATCTTTAGTGGAAATCACACTATAAAGTTTACAAGGAAGTTTTATATTACTCATATCAAAACTTAGATCACAGGTTATTAATTCTATATTACTATGTGAAGTAATTTGGATATTATCTAAAACAACTTGAGGGGTAATACTCCTTACATCTCTTTCATTTGCAACCTCAATATTTAATCCACTTCTTTTGACTAAAAGCTCCTGGAAATCACTTGACATTGACCTAATATTTTTCTCTATATTCTCCAGATTATTGTTACTATCTTTTATATTGAAAAATGTAAGCAATCCATTTTCAGAAAAATATAAGTCTTTATAAAAAATTCTATACTGATTATCTTGATAGCCCCTATAATATAGAGAATAATAATCTGATTTTTGATTTAAGGTTTCAGAATAATTATCTGTGGCAAAGCTAGAAACTGTAAAACTTAATGTGAGTAAGGTAATAGATATAATCCCAATAATTTTTCTTTTTAGTTTCACACCCTAAGCACCTCCTTAGTCTTGAAGTACTCATCAAGCATATAGGTTGCATCTTTAGCATAGGCTCTACCTATTTTGAATTTTTCACCGGTAAGTAAGGTTAAATCTGTTTTACTTCTTTTATTTACAAATGCCATATTAATAAGACTAATTTTACTTATTCGAACAAAATCTTTATCTATTAGCGAATACCATACTTTATTCAAAGATGTGTAAAATTCAAATACTTTATTCTTCTTGTAATATAACTTTACTATTTTGTCTTCAACTTTAAAATATCTTACATCCGCCAAGGGAATTGTAAGACTTTCACCACCACAACTTACAGTTATAAAATTTTCTCTTTTCTTCTTCACCCCTTTAACAGCATTTGCAAAAATCTTTCTTTGTTTTTCAATGCTGGTTTCTTCTTTCACTATATAATGAAAGGCATCTACATCAAAACTATCAAAAACCTCAGGCATGGAGATTGTATTAAAAATTATCTCATTTTCAAATCCTTCCTCCCTTAACTTGCTTGCTGTAGCTAACCCATCAAGTCCCGGCATATGAATATCTAAGTAGACTATATCCCAAGTCAAATTCTTATCTTCTAGTGAATTAAAAACATTATAAAGTTCTATACCAGAGGAGTATTTTTCAAAATTTACTTTAATGCCAAATTCATCTGCAAATCCTTCCAATATGCTACCTAATTCTTCTAGAACATTTATATCATCGTCGCACAACGCAATTGTTAGCATAGCAACACTCCTTATCCTTATGCTTACTCAAGTTTAAAATGGTTTTTTAATATTTGCAATTTTCCATTCGGGAAATGCAAAAATCACACCGTGAACTGCAAAAACATACTTGCACATAATTTTTTTACACTTTTTTATTATTTTGTGTTTATATTTTTTATAAAATTTTAACTTTTTACATTATACAAAATTATATGAATAAAGTCAACTATAATTGTCACTAATATTTTACATTTGATAAAGATAATCATGGTATGTGAACACATCTTTAAAGAAGTTAGTATAAAAGTAACGCCATTTAGATGGAGAAAAGCATAACTTATAAGAAACAAACATCTCATGATAGAAGATAAATGTTCAATCTATTTTAAAAAATCAAAAATAATTTTATCTATATTTTTACTAAACCATTACCATTTTAATTCTTCGATATAGTAGTTTAGTATTAATTCTTTTGTAGCAACAACCCAAGATGCTAATTAACCACATGCAAAGTTCAAAAATTGCATGCTAATAATTATTGTATTTATTATTACCTTATGCTACAATAAACACATGCAATATTATAAAATTGCATGTAGAAGGTTGGTGATTATTTGAATAAAAAGGAAATTGTAAGAAGAGTATTAGAAAATAATGGAGGCATTGCAAAAACTGCCGACTTTGTGAAGGAAGGTCTGAAAAATTATGAGTTATCAGTGCTTTGTAAAGAAGGTTTTATCGAAAGAATTCAGCGGGGTGTTTATCAGTTTCCCCATAGCAATCAAATTACAGAAGAGCAATTAATACAAGAACTTCTTCCTCAGGGAATAGTTTGTGTGGAAACAGCCTTGTTTCATTATGGATATTGTGATTTTGCCCCACGTAAATGGTCTGTTGCTGTGCCAAGAACAGCGTTCCGTTCCATAAAAAAAATGGGAAGTTTTCCAATAAAGGCTTACTATATACAAAAACAATATTTTCAAATAGGAAAAATAACAGATAATTTTAACGGTACAACACTTGCTGTATATGATCGAGAACGCACAATATGTGATTGCTTTAAGTACCGTACGAAGCTTGACAGTGAAACATTTAATAAAGCTATCAATGCATACGCACAAGAAAAAAATAAAAATCTCGAAAGACTTTCACAGTACGCAAAAGAAATGAAACTTTATAATAAAATTATGAATGTAATGGAGGTATTACTCAATGGGTGATATAGCGGCATCTGTACTTGCACGGCTAAAAAATAAAGCGAAAGAAAATGGAAAAAGTTATCAACTTTGCTTACAACTTTTCTGTCAAGAAGAATTTCTAAGACGTCTTGAAAAATCTAAATATTCTAATAACCTTGTACTCAAAGGAGGATTATTTATATATTCTATTACTAATTTTGATAGTCGTGTAACGGTAGATGTTGACTTTCTTCTTCGTCAGGTACCGAATACACCAGAAGAACTAAAATCAGTATTAATAGAAATCATAAATACTCATACCGAAAATGATTATATCACTTTTGAAATTAAGGATATTTCACCTATCGCTGTTGCAAAAAAATATACAGGTATCAGTGCATCATTAATATCAAAGGTCCTCCTGAAGGAGGACTCAGACTGTAGACAAAAAGCCTTTAGGAAGTAATTCTTAAAGGCTTCTTTAAATTTAAACAATAGTAATTGTATAATTTTGAAAATATTTCATCTAATAAGGAGTTTTCCTTCGTTTTCCGTTCTTTTCTTTCTAACATCTTTGCTAATTTCTTTAAATTCATACACGCAAACGTTAGCCCGACTTTCATTTCCATTCGTGCCTTTCCAATCATCTGTGTGTATCTAAAACCATGGTTCTCTTTTGCGGTTCCAAATATACGCTCTATTGTTTCTTTTCTCAATGAATATAACTCTTTACTTCCTAATGTATATCTTATATCTTCGCATTTTTCCATGTAATTATCCCAGATATGCTGGGTTACTATTTTTACATGGTTTTTGCTTAATGTACATTCTTCTAAATATTTACAGCTTTTGCATATATTACCGCAGCTTTTATATTCTCTATACCCATCTCTATCGGTTGTTGAATACTTTAATATTTGGTCATTAGGGCATATATAACAGTCGAAATATTCATCATATACATACTCATTTTTTTTAAAAAAACCTTGTTTTGTCATTGGACGTTTATATGGAAACAGAGGGGTTATGTCATTGTCTATTAATAGCTTAGCTATTGCAGGTGTTTTATATCCTGCATCTACAACTATAGTATTTATTCCGATATCTTTTATTTTTTCATATATACCTTTAAAAGTACGGCTGTCATGCTCATTACCTGGATTAATAGTATATCCTAAAATCCATCCATTTTTATCACAGGCAGTTTCTATGGCATAAGCGAATACATGCTTGTGTTCACCTTTTCTAAACCAACCACTATCTGGGTCTGTCGTACTAAGTTTGATTGTTTTTTCATCTTTTGGAACATCATCACTATATTCATTTCCTGTAGTGCTTGAAGGAGGAGTATGTTTATCGTTATTATCATTTAATGGCTTTTTTCCATGTTTTTCTCTATCTTCATTAATTTCTTTCTTTAACTG
>JAISGP010000012.1 GCA_031263035.1 Lachnospiraceae bacterium
TTCAAAATCAACAGGTGCTAGAGCATATAGAGATTTAGCAAAGGAAATTATAAAAAGAGATAATAACTAGAACATATGTTTGCAATTGCGCAAAATATAAAAGAAATAAAACTTAAAAAGAGCTTTAAAGAAACTATAATTGTTAATATACTGAATGTTATAAAAACTTTTTATGGTATTAGTTGTTAAAGGGGTGGAGTATGAGAAGAAAAGATCGTCAAGTAACAGAGCTGTCAGAAATAAAAAAAATTCTTGATAAGTGCAAAGTGTTCAGACTGGGAATAAATCAAGACAATACGGCACCCTATGTAGTTCCATTAAATTACGGATATGAATTTCAAGATGAAAAATTAGTAATTTACTTTCACTGTTCAACTATAGGAAAAAAGCTAGACTTAATACAGAAAAATCCATATGTTGGAATTGAAATGAATGGAGATGGAGAGCTTGAAGAAGGAAAAGCAGCCTGTTCTTATAGCTATAAGTTTTCGTCAATTATGGGAAGTGGCAAGGCTGAAATACTGGAAAATCAAGAAGAAAAAATTAAAGCATTTGAAATAATAATGAAACATCAAACAGGTAAAGACTTTACAGATTTTAGGGATAAACCTAGTATCGTAGATAAAGTTGGAATAGTTAGAATTGAAGTTGATGAATATACAGGTAAACAACATATTTAGTTATTAAAATATAAATTATGCGAAGTTCAAAAACATTCTTTTGAAGAGGATATGCTTTTGAATAAACTATTATACTAGTTATAAAAGTAAAAGTGGTATAAGTATTAGTATGATAAAAAAGATAAAAGTGTAGAAAAGTTATAATAATTAATACATTTGCAAAAATTTAGGAGGAAATATGGCACACAAAGGATTAGGAAGAGGATTAGATGGTTTAATCAAGGCACCAACCCAGAAAACCACTACGTCATCCAATAAGGAAACCAAAAAAAATAGTGCATCTGGTGAAAAAGTAAGTGCACCTAAAAAGACAAGTAAGCCAAAAACTACAGAGAAATCAGTAGAAAAACAAGATAAAGTCTCCAAAACCGGCACAAAAGAAATAAAAAAAGAAGATGTAGTTAAGAAAAATGATGCTATTTCTTTTGATGAAAAAGACTTAATTCAAGAAGTAAGTATAAATAGTGTTGAACCAAATACAGAGCAGCCAAGACATAATTTTGATATTGATGCTTTGACTGAGTTATCGGAATCAATTTCAAAATTTGGAATAATCACTCCTCTTCTTGTAGTTAAAAAAGAAGGATACTATGAAATAGTAGCCGGAGAAAGAAGATGGCGTGCAGCTAAAATGGCAGGATTAAAGAAAGTTCCTGTAATAGTAAAAGAATATTCAGAGAAAGAGATTTCTGAAATAAGCCTTATTGAAAATTTGCAAAGGGAAAACTTAAATCCAATTGAAGAGGCGTTAGCTTATAAAAAATTAATAGAAGACTTCAATTTAAAACAAGATGAACTTGCAGAAAGAGTATCTAAAAGCAGAGCTACCATAACAAATGCAATGAGACTTCTACGACTTCCAGAAGAAGTAAGACAGATGATCGTTGATGAAATTATCACTACGGGTCATGGAAGAGCATTACTTGGAATTATGGATCAAGAGATGCAGGTTGAAGTCGCAAATAGAATAGTAGATGAAAACTTAAGCGTAAGAGAAGTAGAAAAAATAATCAAATCTTTGAAAAATCCTAAAAAGAAAAAAGCAAAGCCGGATCTTAAAGAACTTGAAGCTATATATAAGGATATTGCAAATAAAATTGAATTTAAAATGGGTACTAAGGTTAAGATAACCCCTAAGGATGTTTCAAAAGGGAAAATAGAAATTGATTATTATTCTACAGATGAGTTAGATAAAATATGTGACTTATTAATATCTGTGAAGGAATAAAGTTTTATAAGAAATAAATACATTTCTTTTGAGAGATATATTAATATACTAATTGAGGTTTTATAGACTATTAGAACAAAGAATTATAGTTTATTATATGTTTTGAAGAAAATGGTTTGAGAAGAATATTTAAATAAATAAGAAATAAAGAAAGGAAGATATTTTGGAGAGTAAGATTTTAAAAGCAGTGGGTATTGATCCGGGGATACTAATTATTATATTGTTTATTTTTATATTAGTATTGATTGGATTGTATTTGCAAATAAATATGCAATACAAAAGATTAAAAAGTAGTTATAATTATTTTATGAAGGGGGAAGATGGCAAATCATTAGAGAAATCAATGAAAGCAAGATATGCTGAAGTTGGTAAGGTTATTGATGCAGTAAGGAAAAATCATGTGGACATTCAGATGATTAAAGAAAAAACTGCTATATCATTTCAAAAAGTTGGAATTGAAAAATATGATGCATTTAATGAAATGGGCGGAAAATTAAGCTTTGCCCTTACTATGTTAAATGATAGAAATGATGGTTGGATAATTAATGTTATGCATAGTCGAGAAGGATGTTACGCATACATAAAGGAAATTGTTAAAGGAGAAAGTCACGTAGAACTTGCTTCTGAAGAAAAGAAAAGCTTAAGTGCTGCTCTATATAATGATGTTTTGAAAGTAAAATAATGAAAATACTTGGAGGAAAGAGAAATGTTAGATATAAAATTTGTAAGAAATAATCCAGAGGCTGTAAAGGAAAATATTAAAAAGAAATTTCAAGATGCTAAACTACCATTAGTTGATGAGGTACTTGCTCTTGATATTAGAAACCGTGAAATTAAGCAAGAGGTTGAAGCTTTACGTGCCGAAAAAAATAAAATTTCCAAAGAAATTGGTGCTTTAATGGCTAAAGGTCAAAAAGAAGAAGCTGAAGCTGTAAAAGAAAAAGTTAGTATTAATGCTGATAGAATTGAAGAATTATCTGTTGAAGAAAAAGAAGTTGAAGGAAAAATCAAGGAAAAAATGATGATTATTCCACAAATAATAGATCCTTCAGTTCCTATTGGCAAAGATGATAGTGAAAATGTAGAAATAGAAAAATTCGGCGAACCAATTGTACCGGATTTTGATATTCCTTATCATATTGATATTATGGAAAGTTTTAATGGTATTGATTTAGATAGTGCAAGAAGAGTTGCCGGTAACGGATTTTATTATTTAATGGGAGATATTGCTAGACTTCATAGTTCAGTTTTATCTTATGCCAGAGACTTTATGATAAATAGAGGTTTTACATATTGTGTTCCTCCTTTTATGATAAGAAGTGATGTAGTTACAGGAGTTATGTCATTTGCAGAAATGGACGCAATGATGTATAAGATTGAAGGTGAAGACCTTTATCTTATCGGAACTAGTGAACATTCAATGATTGGTAAGTTTATCGATACTACTTCTGATGAAGAGCAATTACCATTTACACTTACAAGTTATTCACCATGTTTTAGAAAAGAAAAAGGTGCTCATGGTCTTGAAGAACGTGGAGTATATCGTATTCATCAATTTGAAAAGCAAGAGATGATAGTAGTATGTAAACCGGAAGAAAGTAAAAAATGGTATGACGTACTATGGAAAAACACTGTAGATTTATTTAGAAGTCTTGATGTTCCTGTTAGAACTTTAGAATGTTGTTCAGGAGACTTGGCAGACTTAAAAGTTAAGTCTTGTGATGTTGAAGCTTGGTCTCCAAGACAAAAGAAATATTTTGAAGTAGGAAGTTGTTCTAACCTGGGAGATGCACAAGCTCGTAGACTTGGAATTAAAGTAAAAGGAGCAGATAAGGAGAAATATCTTGCCCATACTCTTAACAATACAGTTGCTGCACCACCACGTATGCTTATTGCTTTCTTAGAAAATAATTTAAATGAAGATGGAACAGTTAATATTCCTGAAGTTCTTCAGCCATATATGGGCGGAACTAAGAAATTAGTACCAATAAAGTAATTTA
>JAISGP010000093.1 GCA_031263035.1 Lachnospiraceae bacterium
AATCCTTTATCATGTATTATACTTTGAGTGCCCTCCGGTAGATTGCGAAGAAAATCTATAAAGGCTGCAAATAAAGTAAAGATAGTAACAGATATATAAACTCTTTTATCATTTGCAAATAATTTTCCTAATAGTGCCAGTACCATTAATGTTATTGCAAGGGGATATAAAAACATAAGTACAGGTATAGAATAGGAAATAATACTGCTTAAGCCTAGATTTGCAATTAAAAATGAAACTATACAGAAGATTATTGCTAAAGTTTTATATCTTGGGATAGATGGATATAATTCTTCGAATGTTTCTGAGCAACTGGTAATGAGGCCGATGGAAGTTTTTAAGCAAGCTAGTGTAATAATTACTGAAAGCATAATTGAGCCAAAACTACCAAAGTAATGGTGGGCGATCCCAGTTAGAGCCTCACCCCCATTTGATGAAGTAGCAAATAATCCGCGGCTTTGTACGCCAACTATTGTAATTGAACCGTAAATAACTGCCATAATGATACTACTACCTATTCCGGCTTTTACTGTACTTTTAGCGATGTCTACCGGATCTTCAATACCTAAACCTTTAATTACATTCACAACTACAATTCCGAAAGCAAGTCCTGCAAGAGCATCCATGGTATTGTAGCCTTCAAGGAAACCTCTGAAAAAAGTACCGGTTTTATATGTAACATCTGGTGTAATCTGACTTATATTTCCCATTGGATTAAAAAGAGCTGTAAGTATGAGAACAGCAAGACAGATTAAAAACAGTGGGTTTAAAACTTTGCCAACATAAACTAAAATTTTTCCCGGTTTTAGAGAGAACCAAAGGACAATTAAGAAAAAGATTAAAGAAAAAATAGCCAGAGGCAAAAAGGTATTTTTACCATGAAGCATTGGTTCAATTCCGGTAGTAAATGGCACAGTTGCACATCTTGGAATGGCAAAGAAAGGACCAATTGTCAGATAAAGTAAAGTGGTAAAGATTTTACCATATTTTTTTCCAACACTATTGCTACTTAAATCAAAAAGTCCAGTACTTTTGCTAATTCCTATAGCGGCAACTCCCAGAAGGGGAAGACCTACGCCAGTTACTAAAAATCCAATTATAGCTATCCATACATTTTTACCTGCCATTTGCCCCATATAAACAGGGAAAATAATATTTCCGGCTCCAAAAAATAGTCCAAATAACATACTTGAAAGGAAAATAGTTTCCTTTATTGATAATTTCTTTTTCATAAAAACCTCCCGAAAGTCTAACAAAGTATAATTTATCATATATTATATAGATAGTAAATCATTTTAGAAAATTTTAATGTGTTTGATTTAATTTATCGAAAGTAAAAATATGTTCCTTTGAAAAAGGTATATTTTTTAGAAGCACAGTAATGCTGACTTATTGTAAGATGTTTTCCTTGTAGAGCATGATTTTTAGCATAGACTTCATGAAAAGAGGATTTTGTTTAAAAATACAAGAGTCATATAATAAAAAATGTGAAGAGTATTTCACAAACATATTTCAATAATGTAATAGTTAAGAAGAACGAGTTTTATAGTTATTTACAAATAAAGAATAAAAAAACAAGTATCTTTAGAAAGATACCTGTGAAGAAACATAAAATAATATACATAAAATTTTAGCATTGTTTAAAATTTTTTTAAAAATCCTTTAATTGACTTATAGGTATAGATTAGGCATAATCACGAAATGAGTGGAATAGAGTGTTTTTTTGAAAAAAGTGCAAAACAGATATTTGAAATCATATCAATAGTTATTCATAAAAAGATAATCTTTTATAAGCCATCATAGGCTGTAAAAGTATTCTCATCATAGTTATTTTCTAATAGATACTGTTCAATAGTATGACTAATTCTTCTGAGAACATCTTCAATCTGTAAAGCTTTCTCTGGCGAGTCTCTGTAAATTGGAACACTAATTGACAGGCTGGCTATGGTTTTACCATTTGAACAAATAGGAGTAGCATAGCAACACACATCTAAGTTAGTTTCTCTTTTTTCATATGCAAGTTTCTTTTTGTTAAGCTCTGATAATTCTTCATGTAAACGATTAAAGTCTGTAATTGTATATTCAGTAATTGGTTTTAGTCCATCTGGAAACAATAAATCAACCTTCTCAAAGGGTACTTGATAGAGAAGGGCCTTACCAAGTGCTGTTGAATACAATGGGAAACGTTTTCCAACTCTTGAAGAAAGACGAATGGCTTCTTTTGAATCAACTTTAGCAATGTAAAGTACGTTAGAGCCGGAGCGAATACCAAATTGGCAAATTTCATTAGTTTCATCTACAGCATATTCCATTTCTGATTTGATAAAGTCAATAACGCTTTTTTCTCCTGAATAGGTTAAACCTGAAAGATAGGTTTCAATTCCTATGGAATACAAATTCGTATTTTTATGAAAAACTATAAAGTTCCTTTCTGCCATGGTATGAAGAATAGGAGCAATTGTAGTCTTGGGAGAATCAATTTTCTTAGCTATATCAGACATACTAAGTCCTGAAGGATTAGCAGCTAATAGTTGAAGTATATTTAAAACTCGTTCTGTGGGTTTATGTTCTGTGTTAGGCATTGTAATCTCCTTAATTGTTTTAATAAAACTATTATATTATATCAAAGGAAATTTCAAAAGAGCCATTAGTAAATTTTGACAATAAAATGATGTGAAAATTGTGTAAAGTGCCGAAAGTGAATTTTTGTATTGACATTTAACAAAGAAAAATATATATTATCCATACAACGTACGCAAATAAAAACTAAGTACGCAAATACGAACAAAAGGAAAGAGAGGAAATTTCAATGATAATGAATTTTCTAAAAAAAGTTCCAGCTGGTATGATGATTGTACCATTACTTATTGGAGCATTTTTAAACACATTTTGCCCTGATGCACTTCAAATCGGGTCTTTAACAACTGCAGTTTTTTCAAGCGCTGGTGCTGCAACAGCCATGGGTATTCAATTAGTTTGTTTAGGAACAACTTTACAAGTAAAAGATATTGGTAAAGTTCTTAAAAGAGGTGGAGTACTTCTAATCTCTAAATTCTTAATTGGTGCAGCAATTGGTATTATTGTTGGTAAAGTTTTTGGTCACGCTGGTATCTTTGGTTTATCAGCTCTTGCAATTATCTGTGCTGTTACAAATAGTAACGGTTCTGTCTATCTTGCATTAATGCAAACATATGGTGATGATGTAGACGGTGGAGCAATGGCTCTTCTTGCTCTTAATGACGGTCCTTTCTTTACTATGATAGCACTTGGTGCTTCAGGACTTGCAAATATTCCTGTTAAAGCTTTAATAGCTACTATTATCCCAATTCTAGTAGGTATGATTCTTGGAAATCTTGATAAAAGCTTTTCTAAATTTGTTGCTCCAGCCGGTTCAGTTATGATTCCATTTGTTGGATTTGCACTTGGTGCTGGAATTAACTTAATGAATGTAGTTAAAGGTGGCCCATCAGGAATTCTTCTTGGATTAATTTCGTTATTTGTTGGTGGAGCATTTATAGTTCTTTGCGATAGATTGATAAGTAAACGTCCCGGTTATGCCGGTTGGGCAGTTGCTACTACAGCCGGTAATGCAGTTGCTGTACCTGCCGTTGTTGCCTTAGCTGACCCTGCATTACAACCATTTGTTGCAAGTGCTACAACTCAAGTAGCTGCAGCCGTTGTTGTAACAGCTATTTTAGCCCCACTTATGACAAGTCTTTGGGTTAAGAAATTCGGAAGCCCACAAATGCCATTAAAAACAAAACCTAGTATAGATGAAAATGCAGCTGCTGTAGCTGAATAACTCTAGGAAATAAAGGAGAAGAAATATGAATGAAGTAATTACAAATGCAATGATAATTGATGAAAGAGATACTGTTGCAGTTGCTGTAGAACCAGTAGAAGCTGGAAGCAAACTTGTTTGGATTGGTAAAGATGGAGAAGCTAAAGAAGTAACAGCTTTATCTAATATTCCTATTTACCATAAATTTGCAATAAAAGATATGTCAAAGGGAGATTTTGTTGTTAAATATGGTGAGCACATTGGTTTAGCAGGTGCTGATATAAAAATTGGGGAACATGTTCATGTTCAAAATGTAGAAGATCACAGAGAAGAATTATAATCTAGGAGGAAATTAGAATTATGGATAACAAAGTAATGAAAGAAATGACCTTTATGGGTTATAAAAGACCAGACGGAAGAGTTGGAATTAGAAATAAAATATTAATTCTTCCAACAAGTGTATGTGCATCTGATACAACAAGAATTATTGCGGGACAAGTTGAAGGTGCAGTAACTTTCAACAACCAAAACGGATGCTCTCAAATCCCAGCAGACCAACAATTAACTATGGATGTAATGGCTGGATATGCTGCAAATCCTAATGTTTATGGTACTGTTGTAATCTCACTTGGATGTGAAGGATGTCAAATGGACCTTGTTCTTGATGCTATTAAAGAAAGAACTAATAAACCAATTGCACATTATGTAATTCAAGAAAACGGCGGAACAATTTCAACAATAGAAAAAGCTGTAAGAGATGCTCGCCAAATGGCTATGGATGCTTCTTTAGTTCAAAAAGAACAATTCCCAATCTCTGAATTAATCGTAGGAACAGAGTGTGGTGGTTCAGATCCAACTTCAGGACTTGCTGCAAATGTACTTATTGGTGAAATCAGTGACCGTATGGTAGAAGTAGGTGGAACATCAATTCTTTCTGAAACAACAGAATTTATTGGTGCTGAACATATCTTAGCAAAACGTGGTAAAGATGAAAGAGTAAGCGAAAGAATTTATCAAATAGTACATGATTATGAAAAAGCAATTAGCATGGTAGGTGCTGAAATTCGTGAAGGAAATCCATCACCAGGAAATAAAACGGGTGGTCTTACTACATTAGAAGAAAAATCTTTAGGATGTATCCACAAAGGTGGACATTCACCAGTTAATGAAGTATATGATTATGGTAAAGACGTAGATAGAAACATGGGACTTGTAATCATGGATACACCAGGAAATGACCCATCATCAATTGCCGGAATGGTAGCTGGTGGAAGCCAAATCTGTTTATTCTCAACGGGTAGAGGAACACCAACAGGAAATCCAATTTGCCCAGTAATTAAAATCACCGGAAACAGAGAAACATATGCAAATATGGAAGATAACCTTGATATAGATGCTAGCCCATATATCTATGGAAAGAAAACTCTTGAACAACTTGGTGACGAACTATTATTAGAAATGAAAGAAGTAGCTGATGGAAAACTCACAAAAGCAGAAGCACTAGGCTACACAGAAATGGCAATTGCGAGAGTTTGTAACTACATGTAATGATACTAGGCTTTCGGGGGCATGATTACCACGCTTGCGTGAGTAAGCATGGCTTTGAAAGCCGAACAAACATGAGGAAGTAGCACGAATAGTGCGAATTCCGAATGTTTGTAGGATTGTGGGAGTGCGAAAGCACGTAACAATCCGTAAGTATCATTACAAAGTAAAATAATGATACACGCTTGCGTGAGTAAGCATGGCTTTGAAAGCCGAACAAACATGAGGAAGTAGCAGGAATATACTAGAAAATAAAAACTTATTTTTTAACTAGAAAGAGGTAATTTGATGGAGATAAATTATTATACTCCCGTAGTGACTGCATTTGATGAAAATGGAGTACTGGATATAGAAGGAAATAAACATATATACGATTATTTAATAAATGGTGGAATAAAAGGTTTTCTTATTCTTGGAAGTAGTGGTGAATTTTACACAATGACTTTAGAAGAAAGAAAAGCTCTAATAGATATGGCTATTCCATACATAAACAAAAGAGCTAAAGTATTTATTGGTTCAGCTTGTTCTACAGTTGAAGAAACAATAGAATTAAGTAACTATGCTCTTAAAGCAGGCGCAGACGGAGTAATGGTAATTAGTCCATATTATTTCGAAGTAAATGATGCAACTGTTGAAGGATTCTTTGATGAAGTAGCAGAAAAAGTTGATGGACCTATATACATCTATAACTTCCCGGCAAGAACAGGATATGATGTTAAATCTGACGTTATATTAAATCTTCTTCGCAAACATAAAAATATTGTAGGTATCAAAGATTCAGTTCCAACAATGGGGCATACAAGAGAGATTATTGTAAAAACTAAAAAAGAATTCCCAGATTTTGAAGTATACTGCGGATTTGATGAAAATCTTGTACATAATGGACTTTGTGGTGGTAATGGTTCTATTGGAGCATTATCAAATATCTACCCAGAAATGGTTACAAAATGGGCAAAAGCTGTAGAAAACAAAGATTGGGAAACTTCAGCATATATCCAAAACAAAGTAGATATCTTAATGGGATTATATGATATTAATCCATTCTTTATTCCGTTATTAAAGAAAGCAATGATTCTTAAAGGTGTTGAAATCACTGATTGTTGTAAAAAACCAGCTCTTAAAGTAACAGAAGAAGAGACTGCTAAACTTAAAGCTATTATGGAAAAAGCAGAAAGTATTTAAATGATTGTTTTACCTCTTAATATTAGATTTGAAATCTAAGTTAAGGGGTTTTTTGATAATTAAATAGAGATATAACTATTTATGCAATTAAAAAATAGTAAAGTGTAGTTACATAAGGAAAGTAGTTTAAGAAGGAAAACAGTATATTTTTGTTAAAGGGTATTATGTAAGAAAGAGAGGAATATATTAGATATGAAAGTTATAATTATTGACTGTGATCAAGATAGCGTAGACATCGAAATGGAAGTATTTAAAAAGGCGGGAATAGAAGCTACTTTAAAGAATATTTTCTCAGAAGATGAGATAATAAAAGAGTGTAGTGAAGCCGATATTTTTATAGTTCAATTTGCAAATATAACCGAAAAAATCATGAGAAGTTGTCCGAATCTAAAATGTATAATTAGATATGGAGTAGGTGTTGATAATGTAGATGTAAAAGCTGCAACAGCCCTAGGAATTCAAGTTGGAAATGTTCCAGATTATGGTATGAATGAAGTGGCAGATCATGCAATTTCTTTAGCACTAGCCCTAACTAGGAAGATTGTTATAATGAACGATTTTACAAAACAGGAAAAATGGGATTATATTAAATCTATTCCCATTCATAGATATAGTGAAATGATAGTAGGGGTAATAGGACTTGGACGAATTGGAAGAAATTTCGCCAAGAAGATGAGTGCTTTAGGGTTTAAGGTGATTGGAAGTGATCCTCATTTTAAATCAACAGAAGAAACAGAGAAATATGTACAGATAGTCTCATTTGATGAATTAATTACTAAATCCGATATAATTTCAATTCATATTCCTGCTGATGGCAATATTGATTTATTTAATTATAAAGTCTTTGAAAGAATGAAAAACACTTCTATTATAATAAATGTAGCAAGAGGTGGAATTATAAATGAAAAAGATTTAGATAAAGCCCTTCAAAATGGTGAAATCGCAGGAGCGGGAATTGACTGTATGTTAGGGGAACCCGTAAGTAAAAATAATCCACTATTTCAGAATGAAAATCTAATAGTAACACCTCACATGGCATGGTATTCCGAAGAAGCTGCATTGGAACTTAAAAGAAAAGTTGCAGAAGAAGCAGTAAGATTTGCAAAGGGGGAAGAAATCTGTTATAAAATAAACGAAGTATGATAAAAATATTTAGGTAGATGAAATAGATAAATAGTTTTTATTTTTGCATAATTGCCGCATGTTTGTACTTGTAATTACATTGCCGGTTTGATATAATTCATATATCTGATACAAGGAGGTGTAAGTTTTATGAAACTTAGAAAACAGGGGAACTCACTTACAATAACGATACCTGCTTCTTTTCACAAAAAAGAGGGAGATGAATTTTTGATGCATTTAGAAGAAAATGGAAGTATTATTTTAATTCCTAAGATCCCCAATATGTTTGAAGGAAAAGAAGATTTTTCAATGTATCAAACTGAAGAGTGGAAGGATTTGTATAAGCCGACGGGAAGGGAATGGAATGAATAAAAGATATATACCTAAGCAAAGAGATTTAGTTTGGATAAATTTTGATCCTTCCATTGGAAGAGAAATTCAGAAAAGAAGACCAGCTCTAGTAGTTAGTGATGATAAATATAATAGAGTTAAAGGATTTGTTGTTGTATGTCCTATTACTTCAACAATGAGAGATGGTGTAGAATTTGTTCTTTTATCTAATCAATCCATAAAAGGACAAGTAATATCCACTCAATTATATTCTTTTGATTATTTAGATAAAAATAGAGATATTGAATATATAGAAAAAGTAAGTGCTTTTACTTTTTTGGATGTTGCCCAAAAGGTAACACAAATTTTTAACTTTAATTTCTATCAAATTTAAGTTGTAAAATTGTAAAAAGAGGCTATGCATATGATTAATGATGAATACGGGAAAAATCTTTTAGGACCAAAGGTTGAAGATGAATTAATGAAATATATACTTCAAAAGCCCATAAAAGTTGGTGAAAAAATACCCAATGAATTTCAACTGGCAGAGCTGTTTGGAGTAGGTCGCAGTACAATTAGAGAAGCCGTGAAGGGGTTAGTCTCAAGAGATATTCTTGAAATTAGGAGAGGTGCAGGAACATATGTTATAAGAACAATAGATTCAAAGTTTGATCCTCTTGGATTAGGAGAGTTGCAGGATAAGTATAAATTATCCCTTGAGCTTTTTGAAGTACGTCTTATGATTGAGCCTGAAATTGCCGCTTTAGCAGCTATTAATGCAACGGATAGAGAATTG
>JAISGP010000007.1 GCA_031263035.1 Lachnospiraceae bacterium
AAAAGTCTAAGTGCAAATAGTTTTTAAAAATATGTTGACATAAGTGATAAATTTGGTATAATACCTATATCGAACAAATGTTTGAGAAGAGCATTGATTGTGATTTATTTTTTGGAGAAGAATATGGGAGAATTTAAATTAGTTTCAGAATATGAACCAACCGGAGATCAACCTACGGCTATTAAAGAATTGGTTGATGGATTTAATAAAGGAAACCAGTGTCAGACATTACTTGGGGTTACAGGTTCAGGTAAGACTTTTACTATGGCTAATGTTATTCAAAAAGTTCAAAAGCCTACCCTTGTTATTGCCCATAACAAGACCTTGGCTGCCCAGCTCTATGGTGAGTTTAAGGAGTTCTTTCCTGAGAATGCAGTAGAATATTTTGTATCATATTATGATTATTATCAACCGGAAGCCTATGTGCCTTCTTCAGATACATATATTGCTAAGGATTCTTCTATAAATGATGAGATAGATAGATTAAGACACTCGGCTACATCTTCTTTAGCAGAGAGAAAAGATGTAATTATTGTAGCATCTGTTTCTTGTATATATGGATTAGGTAGTCCTATTGATTATGAAAATATGGTTATCTCTCTTAGACCGGGTAAAGTTTATGAACGGGATGAGATGATAAAGAAGCTTATTGATATACAGTATGATAGAAATGAGATTGATTTTAAACGTGGTACTTTTCGTGTTCATGGAGATGTTGTAGAGATTTTTCCGGTAGGTACTGAAAGTGGAGTTGTTAGAGTAGAGTTCTTTGGAGATGAGATTGATAGAATTTCTGAGATTGATGCCTTGACCGGTGAAATTAAGGCAAGCCTAAAGCATGTTGCTATATACCCGGCATCTCATTATGTAGTATCTAAAGACAGTATGAATAGGGCAATATCAGAGATTGAAGTAGAACTGGAAGAACAAGTCAAATACTTTAAAAGTGAAGGTAAGCTTATTGAAGCCCAAAGAATAGCTGAGCGAACCAACTTTGATATTGAAATGATGCGTGAAACAGGTTTTTGTTCAGGTATAGAGAACTATTCTAGACATCTTACAGGACTTGCTCCTGGGCAGCCACCTTATACCCTGATTGATTATTTTCCAGATGATTTTATTATTATGATTGATGAATCTCATAAAACTATTCCTCAAATAGGAGGAATGTATAATGGTGATCAAAGTAGAAAATCAACTTTAGTAGAATATGGATTTAGACTTCCATCTGCAAAGGATAATAGACCTTTAAGTTTTACAGAGTTTGAAGAACATATTAATGAGGTTCTTTTTGTTTCTGCTACACCGGGAAAATATGAAGAAGAACATGAACTTCTTCGAGCTGAACAAGTTATTAGACCTACGGGATTATTAGATCCGGAGATAAGTGTTCGCCCAGTTGAAGGACAGATAGATGATTTGATTGGTGAAATTAGAAAAGAAACCAAAGATGGACATAAGGTACTTATAACAACCCTTACTAAGCGTATGGCAGAAGACTTAACAGATTACTTAAAAGAAGTAGGTATTAGAGTTAAATATCTCCATTCGGATATTGATACTTTAGAGAGAACAGAGATTGTTAGAGATATGAGAATGGATGTCTTTGATGTTCTTGTAGGAATTAATCTTCTTCGTGAAGGCTTAGACATTCCAGAGATTACCTTAGTTGCTATTTTAGATGCAGATAAGGAAGGATTTCTTCGTTCGGCAGTTTCTTTAATACAGACCATAGGTAGAGCTGCCAGAAATTCAGAAGGCCATGTTATTATGTATGCAGATAATATGACTGATTCAATGAAGATAGCTATATCTGAAACTAATAGACGTAGAAGTATTCAGATGAAATACAATGAAGAACATGGTATTACACCTCAGACTATACATAAAGCCATAAGAGATTTAATTAGTATAAGCACTAAGCCTCAAGAGTATGAATTAAATCTAGATAAAGATTATGAGTCTATGAGTAAAAAAGAATTAGACAATGTAATTAAAAAAGCAGAAAAGAAGATGAAAAAAGCAGCAGCAGACCTTGATTTTGAAACTGCAGCTATATTAAGAGATAAACTTATAGAGATGAAAGTTGCTAGAGAAGAAGCATAGAATAGGAGCATATTTTGGCAAAGAAAAAAGAATATATTAAAATTCGTGGAGCTAGAGAAAATAATTTAAAAAATTTAGATGTGGATATTCCAAGAGATGAGCTCGTTGTATTAACAGGACTTAGTGGTTCAGGAAAAAGCTCTCTTGCTTTTGACACGATTTATGCTGAAGGTCAAAGACGATATATGGAAAGTTTATCATCATATGCAAGACAATTTTTAGGGCAGATGGAAAAACCTATGGTTGAAAGTATTGAAGGGTTATCTCCTGCTATTTCCATTGATCAAAAAACTACTAATAGAAATCCTAGGTCTACTGTTGGAACAGTTACAGAGATTTATGATTATTTCAGGTTGTTGTATGCAAGAGTAGGTATACCTCATTGTCCTGTAGATGGTTCAGAGATAAAAAAACAGACTGTTGATCAGATGGTTGATCAGATTATGGAATTACCTGAAGGTTCAAGAATTCTTCTTCTAGCTCCCGTTGTTAGAGGCAAAAAAGGACGTCATGAAAAAGTTTTAGACAGAGCTAAGAAAAACGGATATGTTCGTGTAATAGTAGATGGTAACCAATACGAACTATCAGAAGAGATAACTTTAGATAAGAATTTAAAGCATAATATTGAAATTGTAGTAGATAGATTAATAGTTAAAGAAGGAATAGAAAGAAGGCTTAGCGATTCTATTGAAACTGTTCTTCATTTATCAGAAGGCTTACTTAATGTAGAGGTTTTAGGAAGAGAAGGGGAGAATGAAGTTCTTACATTTAGCCAGAATTATTCTTGCCCAGTTTGTGGACTTAGTTTCCCAGAATTGGAGCCTAGAAGTTTTTCATTTAACAATCCTTTCGGCGCATGCCCTGATTGTTTTGGCTTAGGATTTAAGATGGAGTTTGATGAGGATTTGATGATTCCTGATAAAACCCTTTCTATAAATCAAGGGGCTATTTGCGTTATGGGATGGCAATCTGCAAATGATAAAAAATCTTTTACAAATGCTATATTACAAGCTCTTACGAAAGAATATAAATTTGATTTAGATACACCATTTGAAAAATATCCTAAAGAAATACATGATATTATAATTTATGGAACTAATGGAAGGTCTGTAAAGGTTCATTATAAAGGACAAAGAGGAGAGGGAGTATATGATGTTGCTTTTGAAGGACTAATTGAAAATGTTGAGAGAAGATATCGTGAAACTAGTTCAGATATTATGAAGGCAGAATATGAAACTTTTATGAGAATATCACCTTGTCCAACCTGTCATGGACAGAGATTAAAACCGGAAGTTTTAGCTGTTACTGTGGGTGGTAAGAATATTGCTGAAGTTACAGAGATGCCTATATTAAAAATTTTAAAGTTTTTCAATAATCTTAAATTAAGTAAGCAAAATATGCTTATTTCAGAAGAAATATTAAAAGAGATAAAAGCTAGATTACAGTTCTTAGTGGATGTTGGCTTGGACTATGTTACTCTTTCAAGAGCGGCAGGAACTTTAAGTGGTGGAGAGGCTCAAAGAATTCGTCTTGCCACTCAGATAGGTTCAGGTTTAGTAGGTGTTACTTATATTCTAGATGAGCCAAGTATAGGACTTCATCAAAGAGATAACACAAAGTTATTAGGCACCTTAAAACATTTGCGAGATTTAGGAAATTCAGTTCTTGTAGTTGAACATGATGAAGAAACTATGCGAGAAGCAGATTATGTTATAGATATTGGACCTGGGGCCGGTGACCATGGTGGAGAAGTAGTTGCAGCAGGTACTGCTAATCAAATTATGAAGGTTAAAAACTCAATTACAGGACAATATTTAAGTGGACGTAAAAAAATAGATGTTCCTGATAATAGACGTAAGCCTACAGGATATTTAAAAGTTAAAGGAGCTAAAGAAAATAATCTTAAAAATATAGATGTAAAGATACCTTTAGGAGTATTAACATGTGTAACTGGAGTATCTGGATCTGGAAAAAGCTCTCTTGTAAATGAAATCTTATATAAAACTCTAGCTAAAAAACTTAATAGAGCCAGAACAATTCCCGGAAAAGTAAAAAGTATCGAAGGAATAGAAAATCTTGATAAGGTAATTAATATTGATCAAAGTCCTATAGGGAGAACCCCAAGATCAAACCCGGCTACTTATACTGGGGTTTTTGATATGATTAGAGATTTATTTGCATCTACGGAAGAAGCTAAAGCTAAAGGTTATGCTAAGGGGCGATTTAGTTTTAACGTAAAAGGGGGACGTTGTGAAGCTTGTTCCGGAGATGGTATTATTAAAATTGAGATGCATTTCTTGCCTGACGTTTATGTGCCTTGTGAAGTGTGTCATGGAAAGAGATATAACCGTGAAACACTAGATGTACACTATAAAGGAAAGAATATTTATGACGTATTAAATATGAGAGTTGAAGAGGCTGTTACGTTCTTTGATGCAATTCCTAGAATTAAGCGTAAATTAGTTACTTTAAATGAAGTTGGACTTTCTTATATTAAGCTAGGTCAGGCTTCTACCACTTTAAGTGGTGGAGAAGCTCAAAGGGTTAAACTTGCAACGGAATTAAGCCGTCAAAGTACAGGTAAAACAATATATATTCTTGATGAGCCAACTACTGGATTACATTTTGAAGATGTGGCTAAATTAATTGAGATTTTAAACCGATTAGTAGAGGCTGGAAATACCGTTTTAGTAATTGAACATAATCTTGATGTAATAAAATGTGCAGATCAAATAATAGATATTGGACCTGAAGGTGGTGATAAGGGTGGTACTATAGTTGCTACCGGTACTCCCGAAGAAATAGCTGCAGTGGAAGAGTCATATACAGGTCAGTATTTAAAGCCATTACTATAAAAATTATATTTTTCTGAATTATTATTATAAGGTATGTTATTGTATTTGAGAATGTATTATAATGATGTGGGTCGTAAAAATATATGGTTTTAAATGCCTATATATTTTTACAAGTGTTTTCTGTGAAAAAGTAAAGCATTTCTTTGGAATGCCTTATTTTTTCACTTAGTTTTATTATATGTAGTAATAATTTTAAGATAGAATTGTATTTAGATGCTTTTTTAAAATAACAATTAATTATAGATTGGGGTATTATATGGCAGTAGATATCGGAATAGATTTAGGTACATCAAGTACTTTAGTATATGTTTCAGGTAAAGGAATTATAATAAAAGAACCTTCAGTGGTTGCATTAGATAGAGATACAGGTGAAGTAAGAGCTATTGGAGAAGAGGCAAGACTTATGCTTGGAAGAACACCGGGCAATATAGTAGCTGTAAGACCACTTCGCCAAGGAGTAATATCAGATTACACGGTTACAGAGAAGATGATAGCTTATTTTGTTAAAAAAGCTATAGGTAGAAGAACCCTTAGAAAGCCTGTAGTTACTATTTGTATTCCAAGTGAAGTTACAGAAGTTGAAAAAAGAGCTGTTGAAGAAGCTACCTATACGGCAGGAGCACGTTCTGTTCATTTAATTGAAGAACCAGTTGCAGCTGCTATCGGAGTTGGAATTGATATATCTAAGCCTCAAGGAAATTTAATAGTTGATATTGGCGGAGGGACTACTGATATTGCAGTTATTTCATTAGGTGGAACAGTAGTTGATTTATCTGTTAAAGTTGCAGGAGATGATTTTGACGAAGCTATATTAAAATATGTAAAACAAAAGCATAATGTATTAATTGGAGAAAGAACTGCAGAGGATATTAAAATTAAAATTGGTACAGCCTATCAATTAATGGAAGA
>JAISGP010000022.1 GCA_031263035.1 Lachnospiraceae bacterium
CGATATGTTTCTTTATGGAATTATACCGGTTTTTTTGTGCAAAACATACAATATTATTTTTATACATCAGATGCATTGAAAAGAATTAAGTGAGAATTTATAATTCAAACCACAAAACAGAGATTTGAAATTCGCGAAGGAAATCTTAAAATTTATTTGCAAATGGGAGATAAAAATATGGACGTAAAATTAAATTTAGACCCAACAAGGCTAGTTTTCGCAGCTATATTGGGAATGGCAGTTTTACTTGTATTAATTATTGTATTTAAATTTCACGCAATGGTGTCGATTTTAATTGGAGCAATTGTTATAGGTCTTGTAGCGGGAATGCCTTTTGATGCTATTGTAACGGCAGTTAATGATGGTATTGGAAATACCTTAAAAGGAATTGCTTTATTGGTAGGACTTGGTTCTATGTTCGGTGCTATTTTAGAGGCATCCGGTGGTGCTCAAACTTTAGCAGTCACAATGGTTAGAAAATTTGGAGATAAAAAAGCAGCTTGGGCATTAGGAATTACAGGACTTGTAATAGCTATGCCGGTATTCTTTGATGCAGGTTTAATAATACTTATTCCTCTTGCTTTTTCTTTAGCTAAAAAAACAAAGCGTTCTTCATTATTTTATGTAATACCTTTACTTGCAGGTCTTGCAGTTGGACATGCTTTTATTCCTCCAACACCAGGTCCGGTACTTGTAGCCACAATGTTAAATGTTGATTTAGGATGGGTTATTTTAATTGGACTTTTCTGTGGAGTTGTGGCAATGGTTATAGCGGGGCCAGTATGGGGAGCAGTTTGTGGTAAAAAGTATTTTATTCCTGTACCTGAACAAGTAGCAAATCAAGAAGATTTTGATGAAAGTAAATTACCTAAATTTTGGACTATAGTTATAATTATTTTAATTCCATTAGTACTTATTATATTAAAAACTTTATCAGGTGTAATTCCTGCATTAAGCGGTGTAAAACCTGTATTTTCTTTCCTAGGTGAACCTTTTGTAGCTTTATTAATTGCTACTATTGTGGCAATGTTTATTCTTGGAGTAAATCATGGATATTCTTTAAAAGAATTAGAAAAGATAATGACAAAATCTCTTGAACCAACAGGTCTTATTCTTTTAGTAACTGCTTGTGGTGGAGTTCTTCGATATGTGTTGCAGTATTCAGGACTTGGAGAAGTAATTGGAAATGCTGTATCAGCTGTAAATCTTCCAATGGTAGTTGTTGCTTTTATTGTTGCAGCATTGGTACGTATTTGCGTAGGTTCAGCTACAGTGGCTATGACTATGGCAGCTGGGATTATTGCAGCAATGCCAGGAATTGCAACTCTTTCACCAATGTATTTAGCTTGTGTAACTGCAGCAATTGCAGGAGGTGCAACAGTTTGCTCTCATTTCAATGATTCAGGATTTTGGTTAGTTAAATCATTAGTTGGAATGGATGAAACAACTACATTAAAAACATGGACAATTATGGAAACTTTGGTTGGATTTAGCGGATTTGTTGTAGCACTTATTATTTCATTTTTTGCATAAATTTATTTAGGTAAATTGATAAATGAATTGGTTTGATATGGAAAATAAAAAAGGATAGTGTGCAGTAACATATGTAGTAAAATGGCTGAAAGTTTTTAGCAAATGAAAAGTTATATTACCTATTAATTTGGTAATTACATTTAGATAAAAAGGAGATTGTATGGAATTAAAAAGCCAAGTTTTTAGAAAAATGGCTCCTGAACTTGATCCACTTCGTATTGGAACAGGTTGGAAACCGGAAGATTTAGATAAACCTCAAGTTATTATTGAAAGTACATTTGGGGATAGCCATCCAGGTAGTGGACATTTAGATAAATTAGTAGAAGCTGTACGAAAAGGAATAGAAGAAGCAGGTGGATTTGGAGCCAGATATTTCTGCACAGATATTTGCGATGGAGAAAGTCAAGGAACAGATGGAATTAATTTTAGCCTTGTTAGCCGAGAAATGATTGCAAATATGATTGAAATTCATGGAAATGCAACTCCGTTTGATGCAGGAGTTTATTTAGCCAGTTGCGATAAGGGAATGCCAGGAAATTTAATGGGACTTGCAAGACTTGATTTACCGGGTATAGTTGTTCCTGGTGGAACAATGAATGCAGGACCGAATATGCTAACTTTAGAGCAGTTAGGTAAATATAGTGCAGAGTACCAAAGGGGGGAGATTGATGAAGCCAAGTTGACTTGGGCTAAAAATAATGCTTGTCCAAGTTGTGGAGCTTGCTCATTTATAGGAACAGCTTCAACTATGCAGATTATGGCAGAGGCACTTGGTCTTGCACTTCCGGGAAGTGCTTTAATGCCGGCAACTAGCCCAGAACTTTTGAATTATGCATATGAAGCTGGAAAACGTTCTGTAGAATTAGCATACTTGCCGGAATTAAAACCTAGTAAAATAGTTACCCTTGATAGTTTTGAAAATGCCATTTTAGTTCATGCTGCTATTTCCGGAAGTACAAATTGTCTTCTTCATATACCGGCAATTGCCCATGAATTAGGAATAGAGATTACAGGAGATACCTTTGATAGATTACATAGAGGGGCAAAATATTTGCTAAACATTCGTCCTTCTGGAGAATGGCCGGCAGAAACATTCTATTATGCAGGTGGAGTTCCAAAGATAATGGAAGAAATACGTGAACATCTTCATCTTGATGCTATGACCATTACAGGAAAAACTCTAGGAGAAAACCTAGAGGAATTAAAGAAAAATGGTTACTATGAAAAATGTAATTCTTGGTTAGAAAAGTTTAATAAGAGATATAATGTGGAATTAAGGTCAGAAGATATTATTAGACCATATAATAATCCAATTGGAAAAGACGGAAGTATCGCGATTTTAAAAGGAAATTTAGCACCTGAAGGAGCTGTTATTAAACATACCGCTTGCCCTAAAGAAATGTTTAAAGCTGTGTTAAAAGCTAGACCTTTTGACAGTGAAGAAGAATGTTTAGATGCAGTTTTAAATCATAAAGTTCAAAAAGGGGATGCAGTTTTCATAAGATATGAAGGACCTAAGGGTAGTGGTATGCCGGAAATGTTTTATACTTCAGAAGCTATTAGCAGTGATAAAGAATTAGGAAAAAGTATTGCCTTAATAACAGATGGACGATTTTCCGGAGCATCAACAGGACCGGTGATAGGACACTGCAGTCCGGAAGCCATGGAAGGTGGTCCAATAGCCCTTGTTGAAGAAGGAGATTTAATTGAACTTGATATTCTAGAGCGTAAGTTAAATATAATTGGAGTTAATGGTGAACCAAAATCAAGGTTAGAAATAGAAATGATTTTAGATGAAAGACGAAAAGCATGGACTCCTAAGGAAGCAAAATATAAAAAAGGTGTACTTCGAATGTTTAGTGAACATGCCACAAGTCCTATGAAAGGTGGATATTTGGAGTATTAGAAAGTAGCATTATTTGATAAACTCATAGTTTTGAAATGGAGGAAAAATGGATTATATTGAAAAGATTAAAAAGATAAAAATAATACCTGTAATTGCATTAGATGATGCAAATGATGCTGTGCTATTAGCTAAGGCTTTAATATCTGGTGGTTTGCAAATAGCAGAGGTTACATTTAGAACAGATGCAGCAGCAGATAGTATTAAAGCTATCAAAAAAGAATGCCCAGAAATGTTACTAATTGCAGGAACTGTTTTAACGACTGCTCAAGTAGATGAAGCTATAAATGCAGGAGGAGATGTAATTGTTGCCCCAGGATTTAATGGTAAAATAGTAGATTATTGTAAAAGTAAAAGGGTACCTATAATCCCTGGAGTAGCCACTGCCAGTGAAATTGAACAAGCCATAGAACATGAAATAAATGTGGTGAAATTTTTCCCAGCAGAAGCTATGGGGGGTGTTAAAACTATTAAAGCACTTTCAGGACCATATAATAAAATTAAATTTATGCCAACAGGTGGTATAAATTTAGAAAACATGAAGGATTATTTAAATTTAAGTCAAGTAATTTCAGTAGGTGGTTCTTGGATGGTATCCAAAGAACTAATTAAAAATAAAAAATTTGATGAAATTACAAAACTAACTTTAGAAGCTGTTAAGAGCTTAGATTAATTTGTGATGATATAGAATATAAGTTTAGAAACACTTGTTTAACGAAATTAATTAAAGTATGGTAGAACTAATTTTTAGAACAACTTGAATAATTGTTATTTAATGATGATTAATATAAAAATGTATGAGGGAAAATCTTTGAAAAAGGTAATTTTATTTGGAGAGCCTATGGCTTTATTAATTGCAGATACGGCAGGAGATTTAAAAAATGTAGAGCATTTCACCAGAAGCTTATCCGGGGCAGAGGTAAATGTTTCTATAGGATTGTCAAGACTTGGACATAAGGCAGAGTATTTAACTAGATTAGGTGATGACCCTTTTGGACATTATATAAAGGAAAGTCTTGAGAAAAATAATATTGGAACTGATTTAATTAGTTTTGATGAAATATATCGAACAGGGATACAGTTAAAAAATAGAGTTACAGATGGAAGTGATCCATTTGCACCATATTATAGAAAAGGTTCAGCCGCTTCTCATATTTCACCTAATGAGATAGAAAAGATAGATTTTACAGATGTGGATTTAGTTCATGTAACAGGTATTCCACCGGCATTGTCAGAAACAGCTAGAGCGGCAACTTTTAAGTTAATGGAAAAAGCTAAGGAAAATAGTATTCCAATAACCTTTGATCCTAATCTACGCCCAGCTTTGTGGGAAGATAAGGAAACTATGGTTAAAGTAATTAACGAACTTGCTACATTTGCAGATGTAATTTTACCTGGGGTTGAAGAGTGCGAAACTTTGGTTGGTACTAGAGATATGGATAAAATCTCAGATTTTTATAAAAATATAGGCGTAAAAACGATAATAATCAAAGACGGTAAAAATGGGGCATTTGTAAATGATGGTGATAGTTCATTTAGAGTTGATGGCTTTAATGTAGAAAAGGTTGTTGACACAGTAGGAGCTGGAGACGGATTTGCAGTAGGAGTTATAAGTGGAATACTGGA
>JAISGP010000068.1 GCA_031263035.1 Lachnospiraceae bacterium
TCTCCTTAAAATAGTCAAAGCTATAAAGTGAAATAAAAAGTCCACAGTGTCACTATTGATTATAACAAAAGTTAAAGAGAAAGGAGAGTATGGTGTAGAACTTACTACATCATACAAGAGAGATATGTTAACTATTATTTCAGGAATTGGATTGTTGTTATTAACCCTAGGTGTTTTTTCACTTTTCAGCTTAAAGTTCCCTAAAGGACAAGAGGCTATGTCAGGTATGGCAAATGCAGCCGTAGCAACATTCCTTGTTGAAGCAATTCATCATTACATTACAGGAAATCTTATGGGAATTAAGTTTTTCGAAGTTGTAGGTAGTACTTCAGGTTCACTTGGTGGATGTGCAGCAGCTATCTTAGTTCCAATAAGTATGGGAGTTAATCCTATATTTGCAGTAGTAGCAGGTGTGGCAGTAGGAAGCTATGGAATTCTTCCAGGATTTATAGCTGGATATGTTGTAGGATTTGTTGCACCATTTATCGAAAAACATTTGCCAGAAGGATTAGATATTATTCTTGGAGCTTTAGTAGTAGCACCACTTGCAAGATTTATCGCTATGTTTGTTGATCCAGGTGTAACAAGTGTACTTGAGCACATCGGTGTTACAATTTCAGCAGCAACAAGCATTTCACCAATCCTTATGGGATTACTTCTAGGTGGTATTATGAAGATGATATGTACATCACCTTTATCATCAATGGCACTTACAGCTATGCTTGGACTTACAGGTCTTCCAATGGGAATTGCAGCTATAGCTTGCGTAGGTGGATCATTTACAAATGGTATGGTATTCCATCGTATGAAATTTGGAAATAAGAGTAATGTTATTGCAGTAATGATGGAACCATTAACCCAAGCAGACATAGTTACAAGCCACCCACTTCCAATATATTGTTCAAATTTCTTTGGAGGAGGATTATCAGGTATTGGAGCAGCACTTTTAGGTATAGTAAATAATGCACCAGGTACAGCATCTCCAATCCCAGGACTTTTAGCTCCATTTGCATTTAACCCAATCTGGAAAGTATTACTTGCAGTAGCAATTGCAGCTGTATGTGGAACAGCAGCTGGTTACGTAGGAAGTAGTGTATTTTTAAAACTTCAAAAAGGTTCATTAAAAGAAAAACTTATGCCACAAGTAGCACCAGAACTAGAAGGGGAAGCGTAAGAAATTAGGTTAATATAGATAAGTGAAAAGTAGTATAGTACATATAAAAGTAAAGTCTTTGATACATAAAAATGTAGAAGAAGACAAATAAGTAAAATGAAAATTAGGGGTTATTAATTAAAAAGACTTAATGTTACTTCTTTAGTTGAGAAAATTACATGATTTAAAAAAGACAAATTGAGTATTACTTGAAAATAAAATATATCAGAAGATAAGAACTTATTGAATAAGCAACAAAAAGTAGTATTTATACTACCTCCTTTATACGTGTTATAGTTGCTATCCCTGGTTCAATAAGTTCTGGATCTGATGTATCCTTAAGCATTAAAAAAAATATTTATGAAAATGTGGAAGATGGGACATTTTCCTAAACAGTTAGAAACCCGAGTGCCAGCGACACTCGGGTTTCTCATTTCATTATTAAAAATATAATGCGGAAGATGGGACTTGAACCCACACAGGCTAAGCGCCTACAAGATCCTTAGTCTTGCTCGTCTGCCAGTTCCGACACTTCCGCGTGACTTGACGTCGACTAATAGAATACTACAACACAATATTTATGTCAAGAAAAAGTTTGAATTCTATATTCCTAAATAATTCTATATTTCAATCATTTTCTATAACTTTATTCAAATTGAAAACATAATAGTTGAAATCATTAATCACCAGTAGTTGATAATTGTAAAATATTATTTTTCAAATTTTAACTTTAAACGCTTCTCCCTTGTTTTATTTGAAATTGGAAGGTGTAGGTGAAATGTGATACAATAACATAATTATCGGCTGTAAAAATATAAACCGTAAATCTGTCACCATTGGTTGAAGAAATAATTTGGTCTACAATACGTGTTATAACTGATAAATGCAGGGAAAATAATTATGACAAATTGGAATGATTTTAAAAAGTCAATTACATCCATTACTAAAGATGAAATGATAATAATTGACACTTTAAGTTTTTTGCAGAGCGAAAGAATCAAACAAGGAATAAGTCAAAAAGATTTTGCTGAAAAAATAGAAATGAAACAACCTCAGTTAGCAAAAATTGAAAGAGTGGGATCGACTCCTTCTTTAACAACTTTAAATCGTTATGCTCATGGTTTAGGCTTGGATTTAAGGATAATAGTTATTTCTGATTTATAATTAGTAAAAAAATGAAACCGAGTGTCATTGGCATTCGGTTTTATTATTGTTTAGTGAAAAGATTTGGTTATATTTTTGATGTAATGTCAAATGAGAGATAATAGTTGAAGATTAAAGTATAAAAGTAAAAAATGTTCCCCAAATTAAATAAATTATGTGTTATAATTAAAAAGCTTGTTATTATTTATGAATAAATGAATTAAGTTGCTTCATTAAGATTGATTTAAAAAGTAAATTTAATTCTTACATTTAGTCCTTAAGCTTTAAATTATAAAATTTCTAACTTTGGACAATTATTTTTATATTAAAAGGAGAGAAAATTGGCTAAAACAAATGCAAATTTAGGATTTGAAGAAAAATTATGGGAAGCTTCTGATGCTATGCGTAATAATGTATCAGCAACAGATTATAGAAAGGTTACAATTGGTTTAATATTTTTAAAGTATGTATCTGACGCTTTTAATAAAAGATATAAAGAATTAATTGATGAAGGTGAGGGAGATGAAGAAGATATAGATTTCTATAAAATGGATAATATTTTCTTTATTCCTAAAAATTCACGTTGGGAATATATTAGTAGTCAGGCACATTTTCCTGAAATAGGTAAAGTATTAGACGATGCTATGCGAGAAATAGAAAAGATTAACGAATCATTAAAGGGGATTTTACCTAAAAATTATGCTAGTAGTGAAATAGATAAGAGGGTTCTAGGCAATGTAATAGACATATTTACAAATATGAATTTTAATGATTTTGGTGATGAGAAGGATATTTTAGGAAAAACATATGAGTATTTTATAGAAAAATTTGCTGAAAGTGAAGGAAAGAAAGGCGGAGAATTTTATACACCTACAAGTATTGTAAAAACTATAGTAGAGGTTTTAAAACCATATAAAGGTAGGGTTTATGACCCATGCTGTGGATCTGGTGGAATGTTTGTTCAATCAGCCAAGTTTGTTGAAAGTCATTGCGGTAATAGAGAAGATATATCTGTATATGGTCAAGAATGGAATGCTGATACATGGAAAATGGCAAAAATGAATATGGCTATTAGAGGTATAGACGCAAATTTAGGAGAGTATAATGCAAATTCATTTTTTGAAGATTTACATAAAACTTTAAGAGCAGATTATATTATGGCTAATCCACCATTTAATATTAGTGATTGGGGGGGAGATAAACTTCAAGATGATGTAAGGTGGAAGTATGGTATACCTCCAACAGGAAATGCTAACTATGCTTGGATACAACATTTGATTTATCATTTAGCACCAGAAGGGAAAGTGGGATTAGTTCTTGCAAATGGATCGTTGTCTACAAATAATAGTGGTGAAGGTAATATTAGAAAAAACATTATAGAAGCTGATTTAATAGAAGGCATTGTTGCTTTACCTACTCAATTATTTTATAGTGTTACAATTCCGGCTTCCCTTTGGTTTATTTCTAAAGATAAAAAGGTTAAAGGTAAGACTTTGTTTGTAGATGCCAGAAATATGGGACATATGGTTGATAGACGACACCGTGACTTTTCTGAAGAAGATATTAAAAAAATTTCCAATACATTTGAGAAATTTCAGAATGAAAATTTGGAAGATGAAAAGGGCTTTTGTGCTGTTGCTTCAATAGAAGAAATAGCTAAACAAGATTATATTTTAACACCAGGGCGTTATGTAGGAATTGAAGAACAAGAAGAGGATAGTGAACCATTTGAAGAAAAGATGGAACGTTTGACTTCTGAACTATCAAAAATGTTTGCTCGTTCTCATGAATTGGAAGATGAGATTAAGGAACGATTGGGGGCGATTGGATTTGGAATTAAATAATATAAAATATAGTAGAATTAGTGACTCCTTATATATTAAGGGGCGCATAGGATGGAAGGGGTTAAAAAAGGAAGAATATCTAGAAAATGGAAACTATCAGATAATAAACGGAAAAGCGGTAAAAGATGGTATTGTTGATTGGTCATTAGTTGAGTTTATTACAAAAGAGAGATACTACGAATCACCAGAAATTATGTTGAAAAAGAATGATATTGTAATTACAAAAGATGGAACAATTGGGAAGATTGCATTAATTGATGATTTAAAACTACCAACGACAGTTGCATCAGGGTTATTTGTATTAAGAAATATTAATCCGGAAAAATGGAATACAAGATTTCTTTATTATTATTTGATTTCGCCTTTTTTTAATCAATTTGTAAATACTAGAATTGAAGGAAGTGTTATACCTCATTTATATCAAAGAGATTTTGAACAATTAGAATTACCTGAGTTAAGTATTAAAGAACAAAATAAGATTGTAACTATATTATCAATTATTGATGAAAAAATTGAGAATAACTATAAGATAAATCATCATTTAGTGGCTTAATCGGTGACTGTTATTTTGCCAGACATGAGTTTGGGAAGCAATGCATTGCGTAATTTTGTTAAATACGAAATTTCATTTTTTGAATTGTCAATATAGTGAAGCAGTGGAGTAATTTCATTTTTTATTACTTCATCTGATAATATTGGTATTTCAAGGTTCCTAAAATCAGTCTTATTAAATTTTTGCTGTGCCGATCCAGAAGTAATAGTTGCAATATCATGCTGACCCAATCTTGAATTGAAATAAACATAAAGATAATCAGTTAGATATCCATTATCTGCCTTTAAAAAGATAACGTTATTTCCTGCGACCATAGGTATACCTGTTTTGGGAACTCTATGAACTGATCCTACGTCAGCAACATTGGAGATGATAACTTCATGACCATCAAGGTGTGATTTTTTCAAAAAACTATAAGAGGATTCAGTAACATATCTTCTTTCACCATTCAGATTGTTCTTCAAGTCAACATTTCTAAGAAACAATGCATAATCAGGACTTTCAACTAATTCAACATTTTCTTTTAAAGACTTGAAACTACCGTTTGCAACGTGGTCTGATACAATTAAGTCCATATTACCAATTCGACTTTTGTTTTGAATTGATTGAAGTTGCTTAGAAAGATTGGTTTGCAAAAGCAAAGCTAAATGATGATTTAGCTATGATATAATGAATTGAAACATCGTATTCTTTATATGTATTTATTTAGTTTTTATAGTATTATATTATGAAAACTAAGGAGATGCATATGAAAGAGAAAATTATTACCGAAATTCAAAACAATATGTCTAATATACTGAATACTGAACAGTTGGTGTCATTAGGGATAGTTTTAACTAAGGTGTTCAATAATTTAAATATTGTTGAAAGGTATGAAGAGGTAGAAAAAGGGAATTGTAATAATGCAGAGATTTTAATAAGATTTCTTTCATCAAAAAGTATTGAAGGGTGTTCAGAAAAAACTATAAAATATTATGATATGATTCTTGGTTCTATGTTAGAGGAAGTAAATAAAAGTTTTATCAAAATAACCACAGATGATTTACGAGAATATTTAGTTAATTATCAAGAATTGCGTAAGTCAAGTAAGGTTACAATAGATAATATGAGAAGGATATTTAATAGCTTTTTTAATTGGTTAGAAGATGAGGATTATATTTTAAAATCACCTGTACGTCGTATACATAAGATAAAAACAGATAAACCTATTAAAGAAACATTTTCAGATGAGAATTTAGAATTACTACGTGATACATGTGATGAAGTTCGTGATTTGGCAATGATTGATTTGCTTGCTTCAACAGGTATGCGTGTTGGTGAATTAATTGGTTTAAATATTCAGGATATAAATTTTCACGACAGAGAATGTGTTGTTTCAGGTAAAGGAGAAAAAGAAAGATTAGTTTACTTTGATGCCAGAACTAAAATACATTTGTTAAATTATATTGATAGCAGAACTGATAAGAATTCAGCTTTATTTGTGACACTTACTTCACCATATAATCGATTACAGGTTGGTGGTGTTGAAACTAGGCTTCGCAAAATCGGAAAACGGGTGGATTTGAAAAAAGTCCATCCGCATAAGTTTAGGCGAACGCTAGCAACAAGGGCAATTGATAAAGGAATGCCAATTGAGCAGGTCCAATGCTTGCTCGGGCATGTAAAGATAGATACGACTATGCATTATGCGATGGTCAATCAAACCAATGTGAAGAATTCACATCGGAAATTTATAGGATAGGAGTGTGTTAATGATGCCAAACTCATGGCAAACTGTGAAATTACAAGATATTGCAAAAATTAATTATGGTAAAGACCATAAAAAGCTTAGTGATGGAAATATTCCAGTTTATGGAACTGGAGGTATTATGCGATATGTTGATACACCATTGTATGAGAAGAAATCAGTACTTATCCCACGAAAAGGTTCACTTGGAAACTTGTTTTTTGTAAATGAACCGTTTTGGACTGTTGATACACTGTTTTATACTGAAATAGATGAATCAAAAGTTATTCCAGAGTTTTTATATTATAAGCTGATGACATATGATTTAGCGAGTATGAACGTGGGAAGCGCGGTGCCAAGTTTAACAACAGCAATTCTAAACCCAATTGAAGTCGAGTTACCACCATTGGATATTCAGCAAGAGATTGTAAAAACTCTTGGTATTCTGGATGAAAAAATTGAAAATAATCAGAAGATAAATCATCATTTAGAGCAGATGGCCAAAAATATATTCAATGAATATTTTATTGACTTAACTCCATTTAATGGTCAAGTTCCGAGTAATTGGAAAGTCTCGAATCTGGCTGGTATTGCAAATTATCTTAACGGTTTAGCAATGCAAAGACATCGGCCTGCTGAAGGTGAAATTGGATTACCCGTTATGAAAATCAAAGAACTTCGTCAAGGTTTCACTGATTCTTCAAGTGATTTGTGTTCTCCTAATATTCGTTCTGACTTTATTATTCAGAACGGAACTGTAATCTTCTCATGGTCCGGTACGCTACTTGTTGATTTTTGGACAGGTGGAAATTGCGGATTGAATCAACATTTATTTAAAGTTACATCTGAGGACTATGATAAATGGTTCTATTATTCTTGGACAAAACATCATCTGGACAGATTTGTTCAAATGGCTGCTGACAAAGCAACAACAATGGGACACATAAAACGTGATGCTTTGGAACAAGCTGAGGTATTAATACCAAATTATGATGACTATAAAAATATAGGTTCACTTTTGGAACCAATCTATGACCAAATTATCAATAATCGCCTTGAATCAGGAAAACTTGTGTCTTTGCGAGATTCATTGTTACCAAAACTTATATCTGGCAAAATTACAGTCACCGATTAAGCCACTAAATGATGATTTAGTAAATAATAAAGGAAAATATAATGGAAAGTATAGAAGATATATATGAAGAAATTGAAGATGATGAATTAAGTAAATCATATTTGACAAAATATTTGAAAGTTTTTGTTGAAAATGCAGATTATTCTATGGAACAGGATGATAGGAGAAAGTTTCTGTATAGGGGGCAATCAGATTGTTCATTTAATATGCAACCAAGTGTATTCAGGGACGGTTTATTAGAAAAAGAGCATTTATTAATTAAAGATATGTTATTGATGTCTCCTAATGAATTTAGAGGAATAACAGATCCATTAGAAAAACTGATGAAAATGCAACACTATGGATTACCAACGCGTTTGTTAGATATTACTACAAATCCTTTGGTTGCGTTATATTTTGCTTGTGTAAGTAATTCTGATAAAGATGGAGAAATTCTTGTGCTGTATGATTATATGGAATATCCGGATTCAAAAAAAGCTAGGATAATGTCAGATATTTCTAGATTTAGAGAGTCTGGCGCAGATAAGTTAATAGAATTTTTAAAAGAAGAAGAATATGAAGATATAACATTAGACAAAATAATAAATACTCCTTATATAATTGTAGATGGCTTGCTTAATAACGAAAGAATTAAAAGACAGCAAGGAGCTTTTATTCTATTTGGCATAAATAATAGTATAGAAGAGGGCGGAAATAAATATGCAAAAAGCGTGTTTGATTTAAAATCGATTTGTACAAGTAAATATAATGACTCCGATTTTGATAAGCGAATTATTATAAAAAAGGAAGAGAAACCAATAATTTTAGATGAATTATCTGCATTTGGAATTGATGAGAGTTTTTTATTTCCGGAACTTGAGTATCAGGCAAGCCGTATTAAAAATAAATATAAGTAGAAAGGAATCCAAGAAATGCCATATAAAGAAAATAATTATGAAAATGCAATTATAGAAGAATTTCAAAATAGTTTAGGATATTCTTATATTTATGGTCCTGAGATAGACAGAGATTATCGTGAAGTTTTGTTGCTTGATGAATTAAGAATATCATTAGAAGATATAAATTCGTCTATTTCTGATGTAGGAATAGATGAAGCTATATTAAAACTTAGAGATATAGATAATGGTTCTATGATTCAAAAAAATAAACTGTTTATGGAGTATCTTCAAGATGGTATTCCTATTAGTTATTTTTCTAATGGTGAAGATATAGATGAAATTGTCTATCTTGTTGATTATAAAAATATTGATAACAATCGTTTTATAATTGCCAATCAGTGGACAATAGAAGGAAAAAGTATAAAACGACCTGACATTATTTTGTTTTTAAATGGTATTCCTATAGTGGTATTTGAATTGAAAAGCCCCTCAAGAGAAGAAACTGATGCTTCCGAAGCATATAATCAATTGAGGAATTATATGCAAGAAATACCTTTGTTATTTACGTATAATGGTTTTTTGGTTATGAGTGATTTAGCTATTTCTAAAGCTGGAACTATAACAGCTGATGAAGACAGGTTTATGGAATGGAAAACTGTAGACGGTAATTATGAAGATACTCAATTCGCAAAGTATGATACACTTATTAAAGGCATATTTGATAAAGAAAGACTTTTAGATATTTTGAAAAATTTTATATGTTTTTCTGAAGATAAAAAAATACTTGCTGCTTATCATCAGTATTTTGCAGTTCGAAAAGCGAATATATCTACTAGGAAAGCTGTACACACGGATGGTAAGGCAGGTGTGTTTTGGCATACACAAGGTAGTGGCAAATCATTATCTATGGTTTTTTACGCTCATCTACTAGAGAAATCTTTAGATTCACCGACAATAGTTGTAATTACTGATAGAAATGATTTAGATGATCAACTATTTTCTCAATTTGCAAAATGTAGTAAATTCTTAAGGCAAGAGCCAATTCAAGCTAAAGATAGAAAGCATTTAGTTGAGTTACTAAAAAATAGACAGGAGAATGGTATATTTTTTACGACAATGCAAAAGTTTGAAGAGGGAGATGGTTTTTTATCAGATAGAAAAAATATTATTGTTATGGCAGATGAAGCTCATAGAAGTCAATATGGATTGAATCCTATAGTAAATGAAACAACGGGCGTAGTTACAATTGGCAATGCAAGAGTTATAAGGGATGCTTTACCGAATGCAACTTTTATTGGTTTTACAGGTACTCCAATATCTAGTAAGGATAAGTCTACGGTGGAAGTATTTGGAAATTATATTGACGTTTATGATATGACACAATCTGTTGAAGATGGTGCTACTAGACCTATCTATTACGAAAGTCGTGTCATAAAACTTTATCTTGATGATAAAGTGCTAAAAGATATTGATCATACTTATGATATGTTAGTGGAAGAGACGGAAGAATATACAATTAATAGGAGTAAAAGGGATTTAAGCCATCTAGATAGCATACTGGGAGCAGATTCTACAATTGAATCATTAGTAAAAGATATAATAAAACATTATGAAGAAAACCGTCAAGATTTACTAACTGGAAAAGCGATGATTGTTGCATATTCTCGACAAATAGCCATGAAAATATATAATAAAATATTAGAAATTAGACCAGAATGGAAAGATAAAATTGGAGTTGTTATGACTTCTAGTAATAAAGATCCGGAAAAGTGGCATGATATTATTGGAAATAAAAAGCATAAAAAAGATATGGCGAAAAAATTTAAGGATGATGAAGATCCATTTAAAATTGCTATTGTTGTTGATATGTGGCTTACTGGATTTGATGTCCCAAGTCTTGCAACTATGTATGTATATAAGCCTATGGAAGGACATAATTTGATGCAAGCAATTGCGAGAGTTAATCGTGTTTATAAAGATAAAGAAGGCGGATTAATTGTTGATTATGTTGGTATAGCTAAATATTTAAAACAAGCTATGCGAGATTATACCAAGAGAGATAAAGATAACTATGGAAATATGGATATTTCTGAGACGGCATATAAAAAGTTTAAAGAAAAATTAGAAGTATGTCAAAGTCTGTTATATGGATTTAATTACTCAAAATTCATGAAGAGTACTGCAACAGATGGTGATAGAGCTAAATTAATTACTGGTGGAGTGAATTTTTTGGTTGATCGTTTAAGAACAGACGATAAGGATAATTTCATTAAGGAAGCAATGGTTTTAAAACAATCAACTCAATTATGTTGTTCTTTATTATTGAAAGAAGAACGAATAGAAGCAGCTTATTTTGAAGCAGTTAGAACTATTTTAACAAGAATTACGCCACCTAATAAACCATTATCAATAAAAGAAGTGAATAAAAGAATTAATGAACTTCTAAAAAATGCCATAAAATCAAAAGGAGTAATTAATCTGTTTTCTGATAAACAGGAAGAGGTTTCAATTTTTGATTCTAAGTTTTTAAAGGGATTATCAAAAATGAAAGAAAAAAATCTCGCATTGGAATTATTGAAAAAGTTAATTGATGAACAGGTAAAGATATTTAAAAGAACAAATCTAGTTCAGTCTGAAAAATTTTCTGAAATGATGTCTAAGACGATGAAGGCTTATTTAAATGGTCAACTAACTAATGAACAAGTAATTCAGGAACTTATTAATATGGCAAATGATATAGCAAAGTATACTTCAGAAGGTAATAGTTTAGGTTTAACTTCGGAAGAGTTGGCTTTTTATGATGCTATTACAAAACCTGAAAATATAAAAGATTTTTATAAAAATGATGAATTAATTGCAATAACCCATGAGTTAACAGATCAACTTAGAAAAAGTAGAACCATTGATTGGCAAAAGAAAGAAACAGCTCGAGCCAAAATGAGAGTAATGGTTAAAAAATTATTGAGAAAATATAAGTATCCACCAGAAGGGATGGAGGATGCAATTCAAACAGTTATAAAACAATGTGAAATGTGGGCGGATAATTAAAATACACAGATTGAGAGTGTAAGGGAGAATTTTTTTTGAGTAATATAAGTTTTCAAAAACAAGATGAAAATTTAATAATGTTCTATTTTCCTGAGTATGGATTTGATAATATTGATAATAAAATTCAAAATGACTCTTTGAGTGTTAAAAATATATTTCATATAAAGAGAAAAAATCTTTTAGATAATGAAAATGATGAGGAATATTCGTTTATTATTGGTAAACAAGAGGGTGATTATTATAAATTAGATAAAGAAGTTTTCTTAATTGATAATAATTTTTATTTTCATAAGGATATTGAAATAAAAGAGGAGATGTTTATTGCCTACAGCCGTATTTCGATTATATGTAGAATTGATAGATTAATTAAAGAAAATATTTATATTACAAAAGATACTGATGATTTTGAAAGAGGACATATTTCAATTAATGAATATTATCAATTAATTAAATCATTTCCTAATACTACAGAATTAAAAAAATACTCAGAATCCAGAGTTTCTAGAGCAATAGGCAATTTTATAAATACGAAAAAAGATTATAATTTAGAGTATGAAAAATATTTAAATAAACATTCGCAACTTAAGGTTGATAATACTTTTTATGAAATTCAAAAAGAACGATTAAAATTATTTAGTTCAACAAAAAATAAATTAGAGAAAATGTTAGTCAATACTGAAAGTTATGTTGAAAAAGATTGGCAAGAACAGATCGTTCAGATTGTGAATATACTTTATCCTAAATATATTATAGCTAAAAGAGAAGTTGATATTGGAGCAGATGGTCGTCATAGAAAGAGACCTGATTTTATACTAGTTGATTCATATGGATTCGTGGACGTTTTAGAAATAAAAAAACCTAATAATCAAAAAGTTATTACAAATAGTTGTTATAGGAATAATTATATTGCTGATAGAGATTTAGAGGGAGCAATAGTTCAATTAGAAAAATGTATTTATACTTTAAATTATGAAGGCAATACTAAAGCTAAAAATATAGAAAAATTATTTAAGAATGATTTGCCCGTAAATGTACATATTAAATTTGTTAATCCTCAGGGTATGTTATTGATGGGAAGAAGTGATAATTTGAATAATGATCAGCTTTTAGATTTTGAAGTTATAAAAAGACAACACAAAAATATAGTTGATATAATGACATATGATGATTTATTAGAAAGATTAAACAATATAATAAATTCTCTAAAGAGTTAATAGCGATATTAAATCTATAATAAGTATAGAGGCATTAAATGATAAAATTATATAATTTTCAAAAAAGATTAATTATGGACTTGCCGTTAAAGTCACTAATTAATCTTCCGACAGGGCAAGGAAAAACAATAATAGGACTATTGCGAACACTAAGGTTTTGTAAAAATGGCGATAAAATTATAGTTTTTACACCAAAAGCAAAAGTTAAAGAGGGTGGTTGGTTAAGAGAATTTGATAATATTAAAAAGGAAATAGATAATCTTAATCACCAAATAAACAATTTGATTTCTTGTGATTTAAGCAAGATTAATTTAAAAGTTGTGACAACTGACAGCGTGAAGAGGTTACCTGCATTAGAATTAATAGATAGTCACTTAATCTTCGATGAGTGTCATCAGTTCAAAGGACATTCAAAACGTGGCTATAACATGGCTTTGTTAGTTCGAAATATAGAATTAAGCTGTACTTTATTGAGTGCAACTCCATACTCAAATGGTTACCAGGATATGGAGATGTACTTTGCGGGATTTAGTAATAGAAAAGTTTATGATGAAGAATTAAAGGGCTATTATTTTAAGAATGATATAGTCCATCACGAATTATTTAAAAATGATTATAGATATAATGATAAGTTTATTAAACATGGATTACAACGAAGTGTTAAGCAATCTGAATCTACAATGGATGATTATTGTAACACGGATGAACTTGATAATACACTTAATAAGTTTGCTTTTTCGGTACCACATGAGGAGCTTGCGGAAGTTCCAGAACAAGTATTTGAGTATATAAATTTTCAATAATCACTGGACAGTAGACATCTAATGAGATATAGAGAATTAAATGGCGTTATTGCCGACAGTGTAAGTAAGTTAATAGCTATGCAAAGAATGTATGCTAATAATAAAGATAAGCTAGATTATTTACATGATGTTATATTAGATACTGAAAGAAATGTTATAATTTTTTATCAATACGATTTGCATTGTGATTTATTAAAAAAGTTATGTAAAGAAATGAAAAAAGAAATTTTTGTTATAAACGGGAAAGAAAAGCATTTCCCTGAAAAAGATTATAACGGTAAAAATTCCGTAACCATGGTTCAAGTTCAAGCTGGAGGTTCTGGAATTGAGTTAACTTATGCACCCATAGCCATTTTCTTTAGTCCTACATATAGTTATCAAGATTATGTGCAATGTTTAGGAAGAAACAACAGGATAGGTAGTAAAGTTCAATCAGAAGTTTACTTGTTTAGAACTAAGGGACTTGAGGAATATATATATTCTTGTTTAGAAAATAAGCAAGACTTTGCCGAGAAAAAATATATTGAAAATTCAAAAGAGTATGAAGGATTACCATATTAGGAGGAATAAAGAGTAAAATAGATTATTATGTTGTATCCCTACCTATTGGAACAACTGATAATATACATGCAGTGTTTGAATAAGATTAAGAATTGGTCAAATATTTTTTATATCCAATTTTTATTTTCTGCTATCCAATTCTTATTAAATGCTTTATTATTATATATTGATTGAACTACTGGCATAAGTAATTTCATGATTATATTCATTGCTTCAGCAAAAAAAATATTTTCAATAGCTTTTTTCTTTTTTATAAAGGCATTCCAGCGCTTATTCTGCATGGAATCTGAGATAAAATTTTCATCAAAAGTAGCTATATCGTTAAGTTGAGTATTTCTGTGATTAAATGTTTCGATTATTGCTTCTTTTAATAAGTGACCATTAAGATTGAATTTATTTGCTATTATATAAATGTCATAATAATCTTTGTATCGGCTGTTTATAAGTCCGATTGATACAAAAGCCTCAAACTTTTCGGCTATTACAGAGTAAATTGAATAAGCATATATTTTAGGAGTATCCATATCAAGTAGAACTGGAAAATCCATGAGTACACGTTCAGGGTGTATTACATCATCAAAACCAATATCTATAGATACAGGTATTTTTGTTTTTTCTAAAAATGTAGTGATAGAAATATTTATGCCATGATACTCCTTAAATTCAGTTATAGAGGTAATATATAATGATGATAGGTCAAAAAACAGTGCATCATATACTTCTATTGATAAAATTTCTGTAAAAACCGATTGTATTGAATTAATATCACTTGTAATATTTTGAGCTAGTAAATCTATATCTAAAGTAGCTCGAGAAAAATTCTTATCAAATATTGCATATAAAAATATACCACCTTTTAAAGTAAATCTATTAGAATATGTAGAGACGGATATTCTATATATGGTTCTTTCTAATGCGTAGGTAATTAGTTTGTTTTGCATTGTTGTACCATCTCTATTGGCTTGGCTTTTAAGTTTCATTTTGACTGATTGAGCACTTATCATATTAGTACCTCCAAGTAATTTTTTAATATGTCATAACATTTCATTTTTTTAGAATACTCTACTAATTGATTGATATTTCTGTCTTTTCTTCTTAGATAATTCGTAAGGATTTCTTTTGTTTCTTCGAGCCCTACTTTATTTCTATAATAAATAATGTCAATGACAGTTTTTTCTATATTATATATTTTAAATATATTCTCGTCGTTATATATTGTGTTAATACCCAAATCAAATCTTTTATTAGTGTAATAATAAATATTAATTGTAGGCCAATCGGGAAGCGTAGAAATACGTGTTTTTCTTGGTATGGCGACATCAATCGAATCAGGTATAAATGTAGTTAGATTATAATAGTTAGCTGCACTTAATAGGCATATTACCCCTTTAGATGCATAGGCATACGCGTAATAGAAATCAGAGTTGTCGCCGTTATAATTAGTATTTTCATAGTAATGTTTATTAAGCTTTTTTATAGAACCATCGTTAACAAGATTATTTATTTTATATTGGCTAAGTCCTATTTTTTTTAGTTCTGTAATGGAATAAATCATTTGATTATTTGAAAGTATTGATTTTATTTTCATATCTTTTCTCCATAAAATTAAACGAATTACGGCAAAATTAAAAAGTGCCGAATTACAATTAAAATTTTATTATAAATAGAGAGTATTGTCAATACTTATTGGGATTATAGCTAGGAAAGACGGAATGAGAGTTTATGCTATTGTGAAATTAACTCTGTATTATTATTAGCACAGTCTTGTAGATATAGATTGATTAATGTTTGATATGGAATTTCAGTTATTGCAGATTTTGCTTTAAAGAAGTCTAAAGTATTAGTATGTACATTTATTGTAATACTTTCTGTTTCTTTATTTACATATGGATTTATTCTTGGGTTTAATGATTTAATATCATAATTTTTCTTCATAGTAAATCCTCCGCCTTTGATGTGTATATTTTACTAAATATTATCTTTTGTGGCAAGTAAGACTAATTTTGAAATATGTAAGCTTAATAACAAAAAAAGGTAAATTTAATTTCATCCCAAAAGTTTGATATATTTGAAGTATTAAATATTATTTAAATCACATAGTTCATTAGACGAGATTGATAATGAGTAAGTATATATTTATATCATTTATTAAAAAATATCGTATTGCAAAATGCTAGCTATATGCTATAATGTAATCAATAAAGGAGGTGTATAACATGGCACAAATAAGTTTTAGAGTTGATAATGAAGATAAGATAAAAGCAGAAGAAACTTTGAATGATATAGGAATAAGTATGTCAGCCATCCTTAAATATGTTGTTAAAACCATAGGAAGGGAACGTAGAATACCATTTGAGTTAGAGGCAGATCCATTTTATAGTGCAAAGAATCAAGAAGTATTAAGAAAATCAATGAAACAAATGGAAGAAACAGGTGGCACAGTTCATGAGGTGTTTGAGTAATGATTAAGTATTGGTCAGATATTGCTTGGGAAGAATATTTATATTGGCAAAATACCGATAAAAAAATAATAAAGCGTATTAATACTTTGCTTGTAGATATTGATAGAAATGGGTATGATGGAATAGGTAAACCTGAGCCATTAAAACATGAATTTAGTGGTTATTGGAGTAGACGTATTACAGATGAGCATAGACTGGTATATAAGATTGAAAATGATATTATTAAGATTATTCAATGCAAAGGTCACTATAATTAAATGTTGAACATAAAAGCCTTTTTAGGCAGAAATTTTCAATGAAATTATTTTACCATAATTTATTATAATACCATAGTAACGAAAAAGGAAAGAAGGATGACTTTTGGCATCAAGATCAAGGTTTTATGAGTTTTTATTATCAGGGGGACATTGTTTTACAGATGTTAATCAGGGAGCACTTTCTGCAATGCTTCCTTTTGTTATGACTTCATATCATTATGGATATGCTAAAGTAAGTACCTTAGTTTTAGGCTGTAGCATTGTATCGTCAGTAGTTCAGCCACTTTTCGGATGGATTGGCGATAAGACGGAAAAACCATGGATTATGAGTTTGGGTTGTTTTTTAGCCGGACTTGGAATAGCATTGATGGGAGTATTTCATCATTTTCCATTATTATTTGCATGTACTATGTTAACAGGGATTGGTGTGGCACTTTTTCATCCGGAGGGAGGAAGGCTTGCTCATCAAATTGCAAATGAAAAAAAGGGAACTGCCATGGGGGATTTTAGTGTAGGGGGTAATCTTGGATTTGTATTTGGACCTTTATTTGTAGCTTTGTTATTCCCTTATTTTGGAATGAGAGGAGCATTGTTTTTTATTATTCCATCTACGATATTTGCAATTTTATTACTTAAAGAAAGTAAAAAGCTAACTGTGATTTCTCATAAAAAGGTAAAAGAGGCAAGCCTTGCAAATAAACCATTAGGCATCGATAATTGGGTTGAATTTTGGAAAGTTATTGGAACAAATATCCTTCGTTCAATTGTTTCTAGAAATTTTATTGTGTATTTGCCATTGTTTTGGGTGGCATTTTATCATAAATCTAATGCTACAGGGTCCATTATGGTTATGGTGTTCACTCTTGTAGGTGCAGTTGCTACATTTTTCGGAGGAAGATTGGGAGATAGAATTGGATTTAAGAAATGTCTGGTTTTATGTTCTGGATTGTTGCTAATAAGTGTTGCAGCTTTTGCATTTACAAATAATATAATTTTAGCTACAATATTTGTAATGCTGGCAGGAACTTTTATAGATTTGGCTTATGGTACAGGAGTGGCTTTAGCACAGAGTTATTTGCCTAATCATCTTGGATTAGCAAGTGGAATTTCCATAGGACTTGTTGTAAGTATTGGAGCTTTGGCTTCACCATTTTTAGGAATGGCAAGTGATGCAACAGGTTCATTAAAAATTATATTTTTTATCCTTACAGGTGTATGTGTTTTAACACTTTTATTGACATTAATTCTCAAAAATGATAGATAGAAAGGGCGTTTTTCCTTATGGTTGAATTACCCATCAGTTTTAAAGAAAAATTAGAAAACATTCTTGGAAAAGAGGAGCTCGAGAGATATTTAGAAGCTTTTAATAATCCAAGATACTATGGACTTAGAGTAAATAATAAAAAGATTTCTACAGAGGATTTTTTAAAGATTTCCCCATTTGATTTGAAGCCAATTCCTTGGATTGCAAATGGGTTTTTTTATGATGGAGAAAATATTTCCCCGGCTAAGCATCCTTATTTTTTTGCTGGGCTTTATTATTTGCAAGAGCCAAGTGCTATGACTCCTGCAAATAGATTACCGGTTAAAGCTGGAGATAGGGTGCTAGATTTATGTGCTGCTCCAGGTGGTAAAAGTACAGAACTAGCTGCACGAATTGGAGATGATGGACTTCTTGTATCTAACGATATGAGTTTTTCAAGAGTTAAAGGATTACTTAAAAATATAGAATTATTTGGAATAGGAAATTCACTAGTAATAAGCGAAGACGGGACTAAATTAGAAAAATATTTCCCAGAATATTTTGACGGTATATTACTTGATGCACCTTGCTCTGGCGAAGGAATGTTTAGAAAAAACAGCAAGATGATTACAGCGTGGGAAAGCGAAGGACCGGAGTTTTTTTCACCAATTCAAAAAAAGCTTATAATAAGTGCTGCTCATATGTTAAAGCCAGGTGGACATTTACTTTATTCAACATGCACTTTTGATTTAAGGGAAAATGAGGAAGTTATTCAGTATTTACTTGATAATGAAAGTGATATGGAAATAGTGGATATGATGCCCTATGAAGGTTTTTATAAAGGAATTGCATTGGCGAGGAATAAGGATTTAGAGAAAACAGTTCATATTTTCCCTCAACGAATGGAAGCAGAAGGGCATTATCTTGCTTTATTACATAAAAAGAAAACTAATAAAAAAGATAAAGGATTTTCAAGTATCTATACAGGTAAAGTAAGCAAAAATGTTTTAAAAAGTGATGGATATAAGAGTTTACTTGACTTTCTAAAAGATATTAATACAGATAAAACTAGTGTTTTTGGTGAGAAGAATAAGCCAATTGATACAAATAGAATAGATATTAAAGAAGATAAGGTGTATTATATGCCTGAAGCTACCCCATATCTTCCTAAACTTAGATTTGCAAGAACTGGTCTTTTATTAGGTGAGATTAAAAGAGATAGATTTGAGCCAAGTCAAGCTTTAGCCTGTACGTTAAATAAAGAAAGCTTTGGTAAGGTTTTGAATTTTGAAAAAGATGATATTAGAGTTTCTAAGTATTTAAAAGGTGAAACAATAGATGTAGATGATATTGTAAGTAGTAAAGAAAAGGGATATTATCTTGTATGTGTAGATGGATTTTCTCTTGGTTGGGGAAAATTATCTGGAGGAACTTTAAAAAATAAATACCTTGTTGGGTGGAGACTTCGTTCGGAATTTCAAGACATATAGTAAATTTTGAAAATAATACAATCCTGAACAGTCCATTGTATTATTAAGCAGTGAGAAATAGTAATGTCTTGTAGAAAAAGTAAAATAAACCACTGAAGTAAATTGTTTTTAAGACGTATATAGGAAAATAATAATACAATCCCGAACAGCGCATTGTATTATTAAGCAGTGAGGGATTAGTATTATTATTTTCTAAATGCAAATTAAAAATAATTTTGAAAGAGCAAATAGAAAAGAGTAAAATTTGAAAAAAGAAGATTTAACAAAATACATTCCTATGACTATGGAAGAAGTAAAAGTTAGAGGATGGGATTATATAGATTTCGTTTTTATTACAGGTGATGCTTATGTAGATCACCCTTCTTTTGGTTCAGCAGTTATAGCTAGAACTTTAGAGGCTTTTGGATATAGAGTAGCTATTATTGCTCAACCAGATTGGACGGATGAAAAGAGTGTAACTATTTTTGGACAGCCTCGTTTAGGCTTTCTTATAAATGGTGGGAATATGGATTCTATGGTAAATCACTATACTGTTTCTAAGAAAAGAAGACATAGTGATGCATATACCCCTAATGGAGAGATAGGGAAGCGACCAGATAGAGCAACAATAGTTTATGGTAATCTTATTCGAAAAACTTATAAAAAAACGCCTATAATTCTTGGGGGAATAGAAGCAAGCCTTAGAAGACTTGCTCATTATGATTATTGGAGTGATAAAATAAAACGTTCTATTTTACTGGATAGTGGAGCCGATATTTTGGTTTACGGTATGGGGGAAAAAGCTATTGTGCAAATAGCTGATGCCCTTTCTAGTGGTCTAGATGTATCAGATATAACATTTGTAAAAGGTACTGTATATAAATCCAAAGAAGCCCCAGAAGATGCTTTGGAATTGCCAGATTTTGAACAAGTAAAATCAGATAAAAAGACTTATGCTAAAAGCTTTTATTTGCAATATCAAAATACGGATTCCATAACGGCTAAAACTTTATATGAACAATATTCAAAAGGTGTTTTTGTGGTTCAAAATCCACCTATGGAGCCATTAACTACTTTGGAATTTGATGATGTTTATTCTTATCCATATACAAGGAGTCCTCATCCAATTTATGATAAAATCGGAGAAATACCAGCTCTTTCAGAAATAAAATTTAGTATTACAAGTAATAGAGGGTGCTTTGGAGGCTGTAATTTTTGTGCATTAACTTTTCATCAAGGAAGACGAGTTCAAGCTAGAAGCCATAAGTCTATAATTGATGAAGCTATAGAGATGACAAAAGACCCAGATTTTAAAGGCTATATTAGTGATGTGGGAGGTCCTACAGCAGATTTTAGGAAACCATCATGTAAAAAGCAGTTGAAGCATGGAGTGTGCAAAAATAAACAATGTCTTTTCCCTACAGCTTGTAAAAACCTTGAAGTAACCCATGAAGACTATACAAAATTACTGAAGGAGCTAAGAAACATTCCGAAAGTCAAGAAAGTATTCGTAAGGTCGGGAGTTAGATTTGACTATGTGGTTTACGACAAAAAAAGAGACTTCATGAAAGAACTTGTAAAGTACCATGTTAGCGGTCAGTTGCGAGTTGCCCCAGAACATGTAAGTGATAATGTATTAAAACGTATGGGCAAACCTTCAAATAAAATCTATGAAAAGTTTAAAAAGATTTTTGAAGAGGAGGATAAACTTGCAAATAAAGACCAGTATATTGTACCTTATCTTATGTCTTCTCACCCAGGGTCAACATTAGAAGATGCAATTGCTCTTGCTGAAGCTGTAAGAGATATGGGTTATATGCCTGAACAGGTTCAAGATTTTTATCCAACTCCAAGTACCATTTCTACTTGTATGTATTATACAGGCTTAAATCCAGAAACTGTGGAAGAAGTCTATGTACCTAAAAGCTTTCATGAAAAAGCCATGCAAAGGGCTTTAATTCAGTATAGAGATCCTAAAAACTATGATTTGGTTAAGGAAGCATTACTTAAAGCGGGAAGAAAAGATTTGATTGGTTTTGAAAAACATTGTTTAATTAAGCCAAGAAAAATGAGTAAAGATAAAATTGCAAATGATAATAAAAGTAAAAAAACAAATGACAAAAACAAAGCTAAAAAAGTAAGTAGCAATAAAAGGGATAATAAGGGTAGAGAGCAGAGAAATACATTTAGCAAATACAGAAAAAAGAAATAATATAGTATCGACATAAAATATTTAAATGAGAGAGTGTAAAGATTAAGGTTAGATAAGTATTTGGGGGGTGAACTTATGCACATAAATAATTATTACGAAAATCTTGTTTTCAGCGATAATAAGAAAATTAACGTTTCTAAGGTAATTGACCCGGATTATTCAGATAAGATACATTGGCATCCTTTTGTTGAAATTCTTTTAAGTACTGAAGATAATAATAGAGTAATGGTGAATTTCAATAATTATGTTATGAATAAAGATGATATGGTTATTGTTTATCCAGGAGATTTACATATGATAGAAAATGCAGATGAAAATAAGTTTATCCTTGTTCAGTTCCCCATAGATTTGCTAATTACACTAAATGAATTTAATGTTGAATTTTCAGTATTTTATAAAAACAATTTTATTAGATATTCAAAAGATAGTTCGAAAATCTGCAACATGGTTCAATTTATTTATGAAATTGCAAGACTTTATACTTCAGAAACTTTATTTAAAGAAGGTTTGATGTATTCTTATTTATTGCGATTTTTTGTGGATTTAGGACAGATTTGCTATAAGGAGAAGAAAGAGAAGATGGCAGAAAATTCCAAGTCTGCCAATAAATCATTACGACTTATGTCTGAAGCATGTATCTACATTTCTGAAAATTGTAATAAGCAGATTACTTTGGAAGAGGTGGCAAAGCAAGTGGGCTTTAGCAAATATCATTTTTCTCATATGTTTAAAGCCTATACTAATATTACCTTTATTGATTTTCTTACAATAGAGCGGGTTAAACGTTCAGAATCCTTAATTGCCAATCCTAAAGTTAAGATAATTGATGTAGCTTATGAAGTGGGGTTTTCAAGTATTTCATCTTTTAATCGAGCCTTTAAAAAAGTAAAGGGTATGACTCCTAGTGAGTATAAAAAAGCCCTTGTTAATCACAATTTTGTTAACTAAAGTATGAGTAGTAAAAAATTATATAAGAGCAAGTATTAGAAAATTTCTGATATTTGTTCTTTTTTTGCTTGAAAATAAACTTGTCAAATTTTGCTAAAAAGTATAAAGAAATACCTCAAAGACTTATAATTCGATTTCAAATAGGAATAAAACTGGTGAAAAAATTATGAAAATATAATACATATTCAAAAATAAACTGAATTATACTAATTTTATGAAATATAAATCAATTAAAGATTGTTAAAAAGAAAAACACTTACTCAGCATTTTAATATCAAATTTTTGGAAAATATTATAAAAATGGTCGAAATTAAAAAGAATTATTGTAATAAATGTAGATATAAATAAAAGCAATCTTTTATATGTAGCAAAATATGCATATATTAATAGCAATATTTGCAGGATGAATGGCGAAAAACACAATAATAGCAATATTTGCACATATTATACGCAAGTTTTAAAGAGAGTGTATTGGGATAAAGACATATTATACTGATAAAGATGAAAACGTGTTAAAGAGATTTTGATTTTTGTAAATAATCAAAATACTGAGATAGATAAATATAGATTTAAGAAATAGCAATGTAATTTATTAATTAGGTTTAAGATAAGATATTTAAAATTTTTTTTTAATAATAAAAATAGAGCAGATAGAGATAAATTAAAAATGAGGTGCAGCAGATGAGAACATTTAAGGTTGGGATACTTGGTGCAGGGGTAATTAGTAGAACATATCTTGCTGATATTAAAGCTTTCTATAAAGAACTAGATGTAGTTGCTTGTGCCGATGTTAATGTAGAAGCAGCTAAGAAATTAGCTACAGAATTTCAAGTTCCTAAGTTTTATAGTACAGAAGATTTATTAAAAGATGAAGAGATTGAGATTGTAATTAATCTTACACCTCCACAATTTCACGTATCCCTTAATAAAGAGATTATAAAGGCAGGAAAGAATGTTTTTTCTGAAAAACCATTTGCAACGAATATATCTGAAGCCAAAGAGGTTTTAGATTTGGCAGCGGATCAAGGTGTAAAAGTTGGTTGTGCTCCTGATACTTTTTTAAGTTCAGGACTTCAAAGTCTTAGATATTACCTAGATGGTGGAATAATCGGTAAACCATTTTTCGTAACTGCCAATATGACTACATTTGGTGTAGAAACATGGCATCCCAATCCACTACCATTTTATAAAAAGGGAAGTGGACCACTTTATGATATGGCAGGATATTATTTATCAGCTATTGTATCTATACTAGGTCCGATTGAAAGTATTGCTGCTTTTGACGCTACAGGAGTTGAAAATCGACATATTTATGTGGGACCTAAGGCAGGTGAAGATATTATACCTGAGATACCTACTCACTATACCTCAATTTTAAGACTTAAATCAGGAGTTGTAGTTAATTTTAATATTAGCTTTGACATATATAAATCCAATCTACCCATGTTTGAAATTTATGGAGATGGAGGAACTCTTACCTATCCAGATCCTAACTTTGGGGGAGGAACACCTAGGGTTTATAGAAAAGAGCAATATACAGATGTGATTTATCGAGATGATGTAGAAGCTTTAGAAAGAAAAGAAAAATTCTATGATTTGCCGGAACTTTTCCCAAGAGTAAAAGATTATTCCAGAGGTTTGGGGGTACTTGACCTTGCAAATGCAATAGAAACCAAAACTTCAAATCGTGCAAATGGAGAATTAATTCTTCATATTACTGAAGCTATAGAAGGAATAATAAAATCTTCAGAGAGTGGTGAGTTTTATAAGATGATGACTACTTGTGAAAGACCTAGACCTATGAAGGTGGGAGGTTTTCTAGATGAAGTGTAAGCTTATAAAAAATTACAATCATATTCAAAGTTTCAAAATAACTATTGAATATTAAAATAAGTATTTTCTATATATATTAATGCAGATAAAAAAATAAATTTCGTTTATGTTTAAAGTTTATGAGGAAGAGTAAAAAAAATATTACTTTCTATAATATTTGCAACAAAAATAGAAAGAGATATAAAAAAGGTTTAAGGGATTACACCCAGGAAGGAGACATAATATGTCAGGAGTAATAGGAACAAATTTAATAGCACAGGTTGGTTTTATAGTTAAGGATTTAGAGACAACTAAGAAGAAATGGGCAGAATTTTTAGGAGTTGATGTTCCAGAATCTCAACCAATTGGTGATTATAAAATTACAGGAACTGAATTTCAAGGACAACCAGCACCAGATGCATTCTGTAATATGGCATTCTTTGATATTGGACCAAATATTCAATTAGAACTTATTGAGCCAAACAATGTACCTTCAACTTGGAGAAATTATTTAAATGAACATGGTGAAGGAATTCATCATATTGCATTCCAAGTAGAAGATTCTAAAACAGCTAAAGAAAGTGCTGAAAAATTTGGATTAAAGTTAGTTCAAAGAGGAGTTTATGGTGATGGGAGCGGAGAATATAACTACTTTGACGCTCCAGATTTGAAATGTGTAGTAGAACTTCTTGAAAGTTATAACAAATAATATAAATTATAGGTCGTAAAAATATGTTCGTCTGAAAGACGTATATATTTTTACAAGTAATTTAGCGAAAAATCTTTGCTTCCCCGCTATTATATTAATTTTACTTTAGCAAAATAATTGAAGATGATAGTCTTCAATATGAGAAGTTTACTTTTCATAATATAAATTACCGATTTAAGTGAAAGGCAAAACTATGATACTTGGTACATCTTCACCTCTAACTCATAACAGCCCAAAGGAATGGGCTAAAAAGCATAAAGATTTAGGACTTAGAGCTATCAATTTTCCTCTTACAGTTTTAGATGATGAAGCTTTAATAGATGAATACGCAGCAGAAGCTAAGGCAAATGATTTAGTTATTGCAGAAGTTGGAGTGTGGAGAAATCCATTAGATTTAGATCCACTAGCTTCAGAAAAAGCAATCTTTTATACAATAGGTCAACTAAAATTGGCAGATAGAATTAATGCCAGATGTTGTGTAAATATACTTGGAGCTAGAGGTAGTAGATGGGATGGAGCTTATAAGGCTAATTTTTCTTCTGAAACTTGGGATTTAGGAGTGAGAACTATCCAAAGAATTATTGACGAGGCGAATCCTAAAAATACATTTTTTACAATTGAATCTATGCCTTGGATGTATCCAACTGGACCAGATGAATATTTGCAATTATTAGAAGATGTTGATAGAGAAAGATTTGCAGTTCACTTAGATATTTTTAACTGGATGTATTCAGTTAAAAGATATTTTAATAATGAAGAATTTATAGATGAGTGTTTTGAAAAACTTGGGAAACATATTAAAAGTTGTCATTTGAAAGATGTAAAGTTACAGGAAGAGTATACTTTAAACTTTAAGGAAACATATCCAGGTAATGGGGAGATTAATATAAAACATCTTATTGATACAGCTTTAAAATATGATTCGGATATGTCATTTATAATAGAGCATCTAAACACGGATGAAGAGTATTTAAGTAGTGTTGAATACATAAAAAAACTAATGAATTCTTAGAAAAAAGGAGGAGAAAAATGAAAAAGAAATTAGTTAGTATTTTACTAGTTGCAGCCATGTCAGTAACTTTACTTGCAGGCTGCGGAAGTAATGGTAGCAGTACTAAAAAAGTTAAAGACAACTCTACTGCAACCAAAGGAGAAATCGTATGGTGGGGATGGACTCCAGGTTCACCGGCAAATGAGGAATATGTAAAAGCCTTTAATAAGGAATATCCTGATATTAAGGTTACATGGAAGCAAACTACTGTAGATGATTATGATGCAACCATTAAACCGGCTCTTGCAAATGGAAAAGGTGTTGATGCATTCCAAGTATCTCCAGGTTCTGCAAATGGTGGAGTTCAAGTATTTGGCGGACAGGCTATCGACTTAACCCCAGCAGTTAAAGAAGCATTAGGCGATGATTACAAAGACAAGATTAACCCAGACTCAATTACAACTATGACTGTAAATGGAAAACTTAAAGCTTTAGGTGTTGGTTTTGCTTATGCAGGAAGTGTATGGATTAACCAAGATTTATTTGATAAGTACAATGTTAAAGTTCCTACTAACATGGATGAGTGGGTTGCTGCATGTAAAACATTTAAATCTCATGGTATTAACGGATTTGTTCAAGGTGCAGGTCAAGGTGCATTCAATATGGATACATTCCATGCTATTTGCGACAACGTTGAGCCGGGACTTTTCCAAAAAGCAACTAAAGGAAAAGCTGATTGGACAGATAAGAGCTTTGTAAAAGCATTACAATTGTGGAGAGAGCTATTCACAAATGGAGTTATGCAAAAAGGTGCTTTAGGAATTCAACAATATCCAGAAGCTAACAACTTATTTATGTCTCAAAAATCAGCAATGATTATGATGGGTTCTTGGTATACATATAATACTTTACCTGCAAATATGAAAGCAGCTATGGAAAGTGCTTCTTCAACAGCTAAACCATTTACAATGATTCCAGTTAATTTCCCTGATATTGCCGGAACAGGTAATGTAGGAAGTATGTTTGGAGACCTTGATTATTCAACAGCAATTTCTGCAACATCTAAGAATATTAAGGCAGCAACTACATTTGCAACATGGCTTGGAGCTTCAAAAAGTGGACAACAGATGATAGCTAATGCATTAAACGTAGTACCTTCACTTAAGGGTGTTACTCCTAACTGGGATGAAGTTAAATTAGTTAATCCTGCTAAACAAAACGAACCAGTTAAAGAGTATTATGAAAATGCAATGAAGACAGTAGATAATTCACGTTTTGCATATATTAATGCAGATATGAATCAGGCTATGATGGATGTTCTTTCTGGAGTAGCTGGAGGAAGTATTTCTCCTAAAGATGGAGCTGCACAGCTTAAATCAGCTCAAGAAGAAAGTAACTAATATAATAGTGTGATTTAGAGATTTTTGCTGAATTACGTAAATTTATAATAGGGGTAAAAATTTACCCCTATTATTTTTTAAAAATAGGGGAGATGCTACGCTATGAAAAAGAAAAGCAAAATGAAAGCTATAAAGATGAAGGGTTTCCCTTGGATTCTTCCTGCTTTTATATTTGTATTAGGAATTATATATTATTCAATATTTTATACATTTGATTTATCAACACTTAATTGGAACGGTCTAGATCCGATACGCGAGCCGGCAGGCTTAAGCAATTTTACTAAGATGTTTAAGGACCCGATTTTTTGGAAAGCAATTAAAAATACAGTGATTTATTTTGTATTTACATTTGTAATTCAAAATTTTCTAGGCTTTGTATTTGCAGCAATATTACATTCTAAAGTAAAACTTGGAACAATCCATAAGTGTTTGATTTTTATACCTACAATACTTGCACCTGCAACAATGGCACCGGTATTTAGACTTATGTTTTCACCTCAAGGAATTCTTCAAAAAATATTTGATTTCTTCCATACAGGTGTTACCGTAGATTGGTTATCTAAATCTAATTTAGCACTTTTTGTATTGATGTTTGTAGCAATTTGGGAATTTACAGGAATGAGTTTTATCCTTTACTATGCAGCCATGAGCCAGATAGATAAGGAAATGCTTGAAGCATCACACTTAGACGGTGCAGGCAATTTAAGAACTTTATTTAGTATGGTATTACCTAATTGCAAAGGAACTACAGTTTCACTTTTAATGCTTGGAATTATTGGTGCATTAAAGACTTTCGATATTCCATATCTTATTACAACAGGTGGACCAAATCATGCCACAGAATTTTTAGGAACTTATATTTATAGACAAGGTATTAGACAGTCTCATTTAGGCTATGCAGCAGCTATGTCAGTTATTCTTCTAATTTTAGCCATAGTTGGAGCTATCCTTACAAATAGATTTAATAAGGAGGAAAAATAATGTTTGAAATTAGAAGTAAGAAAAATAAAATTTTATTGCAAATTGTTCTCCTTATAATGACTATACCTTATGTTATTCCACTTATTCAAATGTTTGCAGGTTCTCTTGGAGGAACAGGCTTTAAAAATTATAAGGCTGTATGGGATACAGGAGTTGTACCAACATACTTTAGAAATTCAATAATTATTTCAGCGGGAGTTATACTTTTAGTTTATATATTTAGTATGACAGCTGGTTTTGGTTTTTCAAAATTACATATATTTGGAAAAGAAGTTTTTTTCTGGATGATACTTGTTGCACTTACACTTCCTGAAGTAATACTTCTTACTCCACTTTTTGTTACATTTCAAAAGTTGAATATGTACAATACTTTTTGGGCTGTTATACTTCCTATAACTGCGCTTCAATTACCATTTATGATTCTTCTTGCAAGAAATTTTGATAATGGAATACCTAATCAACTTATGGAAGCAGCCAGAATAGATGGTGCAAATGTTTTTCAAACATTTTGGTATATTGTATTACCACTTACCAAGCCAATTGCATCTTCAATTGTAGTATTAACATTGATTAATTCATGGAATAGTTATTTGCTACCACTTTTATTTTTACAGGATCCACATATGCAGACAGTTACATTACTGCCTCAATATTTCCAAGGTGAGTTTTCAAATGACCAGACTAAGATACTTGCAGCTGCAGTTATGACGGCAATTCCTGAAATAATTATTTATTTGCTAATGCAGAAGAACTTCGAAAAAGGTATGAGTGCCGGAGCATTGAAATAGGAGATAATAATGCCACTAATAAAAGTTGATTTAAATAGAAAAGTATTTGCGAAAAAGGGACAAGAATTATCAGATGCAATTCATGAAGGATTAGTTACAGGTCTAGGAATAGAAGATAATGATATTTTTCATGTATTTACACCTCATGATGAAGAAGAGATTATATTTTCGGCTGACTATGATAATAGAGATAGACGAGATTTAATAACTATTCAGATAATTATGGTAAAAATGTTCTCAGAAAAGGCTAAGAAATCAGCATTAAAAGATATTACAAGGAATATAATTAACATAGGTATTAGAAGAGACGACATATTAATATGTATGTTAGAGAATCCCCAAGGTAATTGGTCTTTAGGAGAAAAAGAGGTGTAATTATGGAACAAGTTAAAAAAGAGTTTTTATTAAGTAGGTCTTATCCGGAAGAATATGATGATAGTATGTCGGCAGATTATAAGTGGGGCATTTTAGGAACAGGATGGATTGCATCTTGTTTCACAGCTCAAGTTATAAAAGCCGGTGGTAAAGTTTATGCTGTAGGTTCTAGAACTTTAGATAAGGCAGAAGATTTTAAGGGTAAGTTTAAAGACATTGAAAAAGCTTATGGCTCATATAAGGAACTTATGGAAGATCCAGATGTAGATGTAATTTATATTGCAACACCTCATGCACAGCATTATCAGTGGGCAATGGAGTGCCTAAAACACAATAAGCCACTTTTAGTTGAAAAGGCTTTTACTCAGAACTATAAGCAAGCTAAAGAAGTTTTAGATTTAGCCAAAGAGAAAAATCTTTTCGTAATGGAAGCTTATTGGACAAGATTTTTACCACATATTTTGAAAATAAAAGAGCTGGTTGATAAAGGCGAAATAGGTGATATTGTTCAGATTATTGCAGACCACGGAGTATGTTTCCCATATGATCCTAAGCATAGGTTATATGCAAATGATCTTGCAGGAGGAGCCCTACTAGATTTAGGAGTTTATCCTATTTCATTTACACAATTCTTCCTTGGAAATCCAAGTAAAATAATGGCAATGGGTTCTAGTTCACCTACAGGTGTAGATTCTAATGATGCAGTTATTTTTGGATATGAAGAAGGTCACGGAGCAATAGCAAGTCTATCTTTTGGTTCTTTAGCAGCTTCTCCGGTAACAGCTGCCATTTGCGGTACGAAAGGTAAGATTGAGATTAAAAATCAATTCTATAGACCTTCTGATTTTATTGTATATTATAATGACGGAAGTACATTTAATTATGTTTCAAATAAACATGAGTATGATGAAGCTGACGGACTATATGGTATGCATTTTGAAGCTGCAGAAGTTCAAAGATGTTTAAAAGAAGGAAAGCTAGAGTCAGATATTATGCCTTGGAAAGATACTTTATCTGTTATGAAAATAATGGATGATATAAGAAGACAGCTGGATTTTACCTATGAAGGTGAGACTTTGTAGATTAATTAAATAAAAAAGTGGAGTTATAAAAAGTATTATTAAAAAACAAGATTAAAGTGCATTTGCACTGGTATTGGTATGTTATTTAACATGATTTAAAAGTAAAAATAATGCTAGATATAAATTGAAGAGATTTTAATTTATATCTAGTGGATTTTTGTAGCTTTTTTTAGGGCAAATAAGGTTTTATAAATGATAATTTAAGAGTTTTAAGAATGAAAGGTTTGGTGTAGATAATTGAAAAAGTTATTAGATAAAGAGTTATGTGTAGTAACTGGTGCTGCAAATGGAATTGCACGAGCTATTGCAGAAAGATTTTTAGAAGAAGGAGCAGATTTAATAGTTGGAGACTATGACGTAGAAACAGCTAAGAAAGTATATGGGGGTAATCCGCATGTACTTGATATAGTAAAACTTGATGCAACTAAGATCGAAGATATTGAAAAACTTGCAGAAGCTGTTAAAAAAACAGGAAGAAAACTAAAAGCAGTACTTCCTATAGTAGGTAATGGCCCTCAAAATCCAATTGAAACTATAACTCCAGAAGAGTTTCATTTAGTAATGAATTTAAATGTATTTTCTGCATTTTTTACAGTTCAGAAGTTAATACCATTTATGTCAGATAAAAGTGCCATTGTACTTATCTCTTCTATAGCAGGATTTCAAGGTGGAAAGAATGCTATCCTGTATAATGCGGCTAAGGCAGCTGTAAGATCTATGGCTAGATCATTTACAGGAGAACTAGCTGAGAAAGGTATTAGAGCTAATGCAATTAGTCCAGGACCTACAGAAACAAAGGCATTTACAGATTTTGTTCATGGAGATGACCAGATACGAGAAGGCGTCGTTTCTCAAATTCCTATTGGACACATTGGACAACCTAGTGAAATAGCTTCTGTAGCATTATTTTTAGCATCAGATGAAAGTACATACGTAACAGGAGCAGAAGTAATTACTGATGGTGGATTTACAAATAGGTAGATTATAATATTAAATATATTTTTAAACCTAGTATGTAATTATATATTATAAAGGGAAAATATGGGATTAAATACGTATTGAATATATCCAGATAATTGATATTTATTACACTATTAAATATAAACAAGACGAAGGAGACAAAATGGCAGTTTCATCAACAAAAGTAGTTAAAGTAATTGTAGTAACAGATAATCTAGAAAAAACAGTTTCAGGCTATAAAAAATTATTTGGCACTGGAGAAGCTCCGGCTGAAATGGAGAATACAAAGGAACTAAGAGAGCCTTATACTAAGTTTAAGGGAAAAGATATTACAGATACCCCTATGAGAGTTGAAAGTGTATTCTCAGATAATTTTTGGTTTGAAATAATAGAACCACAAGGCAATAATGATCCATGGGCAGAATGGCTTAAAAATCATGGAACATCAATTTATTCTATATGCTTTTTATCAAATGGTAAGCTAGAAGATGATGAAAAAGTAATGGAAGAAGCAGGCTATAAATCAATCTTCAAACAAGAAAAAGGATTTGAAGCTTATGAATACTTTGATACATCTAATGAGTTAGGTGTATTAGTTGAAATGAAAGAACATTATAAGTAAAAAAGATTATAATAAAAAGTTTTTTTGTCTAAGTAGCTTTAATGATTTAAGGCTACTTTTTTGATGAAATAAAGGATTTAGTCTATTGACTTTAGTATATAAATGTAGTATAGTTTGAAATATAAAAAAATTATAAACAAATAAAAATATTTTAAAATATTGGAACTGTTTCAATTACAAATAACAGGTATAATTTTGACAGTCACGTGTATTTTGTGATAAAATGTCAATTCGTTGTTGAAAAGTGCTATTTAAGTGATAAGATTTGAAAAAGATGTTAAATAGTATTATGATACGTATACATTATTTATAACTAGAAGAAACGAAATAGTAACGAGCAAAGGTGAAAATATGATAGAAAAAAATAAATTTAAAATAAGTAAAACTATAAAGTCTATATTGGCTGTATGTTTAACATTAGTCATGATAGTAACTATTGCACCTAGTGGAGTAAGTATTATTACTAAAAATAAAAAGCTTTCTAAGGTAGCTAAGGTAGAAGCAGCAGGTATTCCAACGGCACCAAGTGTATCAGCTCCCACAGAACCTAATTGGACTACTTTTACTAGTAATGCAACTGATTTTGAACAATTGCAGAATGATATAAGTGCCCAAGCAACACCAGGTTCTTCTGTAAGTATTATAGTTGCAAATGATATAACTGATGGAAGTTTTCAAGTTAGTGGTAATCATGTTCTTAAAATTCCTAATAATTCTAAAGTGTATTTAACCGGAGGAGCTAAACAAGTAACCCTTGATTTCGCGGCTAATGGACAGACAAGTCGTGGTGGAATAAGTGTAAGTGGCGATGCAACTCTTTATTTGTCCAACATAAAACTAACTGGAGGAAATAGAACAGATAATAATGGACCTGGCGGCGGTATTCTTATTGGTTCTGGTCTTGATGATAAAACAGATGCTTCTACAGTTGTAATGAAAGATGGTACTGAAATTACTGGCAATACTTCTGGAATTGGTGGAGGAGTATATGTTTCTGACAATAGTAAACTTTATATGTTAGGTGGAGTAATAAGTAATAATACCAGCACATCAAGAGGTGCCGGAGTTTACCTACATAATGGTGGACAGTTAATTATGAAAGCAGGTGCTATAAGAAATAACACAGCCAATGGCGGATATGGTGGTGGTGTAGCAGTTGATAAAGATGGAAGTACTGATAGAAATAGTTACTTTATTATGGAAGCTGGAACAATATCTGGAAATATAAGTCCTAGTCATGATGGTGCAGGAGTAGCTGTAGCACCTGGCACAACCTTTGATTTAGTACATGGAAGAATTGCTGCTAATCAATCTTCAGGAAATAAAGGTGGTGGAGTTTGGGTACAAGATGCTACATTTAATATGTGGAATGGTAGAGTAAGTTCTAATGATGCTTGGTATGGTGGAGGTGTACAAGTTGAAACCTCTGATACATCCGGATATAGTTATGATAATGCTACTAAATCTGTCTTTAATATGTATGGCGGAACTATTGGAGGAGAAGGTACAGGAAACACAGGTGCTAATCCTGGGATACTTCTTGGAGCACCAACAGAAAATGGATTTGGTCGAAATGGTGGAACTTTCAATATGTATGGGGGAGAGATAAGCTACAATATTGGGATAAAAAATAATAAAATGGGATTTGGAATTGCTTCGTACAACAACGGAATAGTAAATGTTATGGGTAATTCTGATGTTTCTTACAATTATTCTACAGATAAGACTGGTAGCGGTGGTGGAATAGGTGTAAATACCGGTAAATTAAACATAGGTAATGATGTAACAATAAAAAATAATGATGCATATAATGGTGGCGGTATATATGTTTATAATGGCAATTTAAATTTAAACGGCGGAATTATTTCTGGAAATACAACAGATAAATTAAATGGTCATGGTTGGCAATCTAATAAAGGTGGTGGAATATATTTAAATCGAACAGTGTATACAATACAAGATACAGAAATAAAGGATAATTCATCATCAAGTGGTGGAGCAATGTACATTGATTATTGCAATGATACAAGTAATACCATAACTAATGTGAATTTAAGTCATAATACGTCTGGATTTGGAGGAGCTATATTTACTAATCAAACATATTTCAATATTGCCAATAGTATAATTGATAGCAATACTTGTGATGACACATTTAATGCGGGTGGCATTGAGTTATATTATACTAATGGAGTTATTGAACATGTTACTGTTTCCAATAACAAAGCAGGTTATTCTGCTGGTATTTTAATTGCTGATAGTACGGTGGATATTAATAATTCAAAAGTTGATAATAACACTGCCGTTCATGGAACAGGTGGGATTGGAATTGCAGAAGCATCGGTAGTTAATATAAATGACAGTATTATTAGTAATAATAAAGCACCATCAACCGGAGGAGGAATTTCATCTACTAATTCATATTATAGAGGTGATGAAGTAGTTTCCATTAAAAATACCCAAATTATTGGCAATACAGTTGATGCAAATAATGGGTTAGGAGGGGGAATTTATTCTAACTATTCTAAATTTGATTTAGAGAATGTTACCCTTGCGTCTAATTCAGCTTATAAAGGCGGAGGATATTATACTAGTTCACAATCAGAAATACATTTTACTGGTGATAATATTATTAAAGACAATGTAGCTACTACTGATGGTGGTGGTATTTATGATGATTATTGGACTAGTACTAATCCAAACTTTAATAATATATATCTTGAAAATAATTCTACTATAGCATTTTCAGGAAATATTGCAAATAAAACTAATTTAATTGGAACCTTACCAGATTTGGGAGATTGGAGTGGAGATATACTTTCTACATCAATTGATAATGTGCAATTGCCAAGTGGTGTAGTAAAAGATCAGATTGATGATTTTGCTCAGAATAATGATGTTAAAAAACTTATTGTATTTAATAATAACGATATTAATATGACATCTTCTACTCATTATTATACAGTCAAGTTTGATTCAAATGGTGGTTCTGATGTTCCATATCAATTAGTTTCTGATGATGGAAGTTCTACAGTAACTAAGCCAGCAGACCCAACTAAAGATGAGTATACATTTGCAGGTTGGTA
>JAISGP010000077.1 GCA_031263035.1 Lachnospiraceae bacterium
AGCACAACAAGGAGCTCCAAATAGAGTAAAACCTGCAAAGGCTTCTACTGGTCAAGCACAACAAGAAGCTCCAAATAGAGTAAAACCTGCAAAGGCTTCTACTGGTCAAGCACAACAAGAAGCTCCAAATAGAGCAAAACCGGCAGCAAAGGCTTTTTTTATTAGAACTAAAGACAATGGTTTGTGTAGGGTTGTTCCTAGTAGTGAATATAGTGATAGGAGACCGGTTTTTATTGATATGTTGCGTAGATGTTTAGGTTTGTTTTTAGATGCAAAACATATTGAAGATCTTAGAGTAGAAGATTTGCAGGTTTTTTTGGATCGTAAAGGTAGTGGGCTGCGAGATGCATTTCAACAGATTTATGTTGGATCAAAAAGTAATCCTAAGCGATATACTCTTATTTCCATGGAGGCATATACTCCTTGTGTTGATCGTGGATATATGTCTAAAGAGGTATTAAATAAGGTTTCTTTAGGTATTTTTAGTTTGAGATTGACGAAGGCTCAAATGAGGAGCTTAACAAGTTATAAATTAAATTTGTAACTTGTTAAGCTCGTTTAATTGAATTTGATTTAATTTATTTATGATTTTGTGTGGTTAATTAAGAATGAACACATAGAGTCACATGGAAAGAATTATTAGTTGGGCTGTGTATGTAAAGGTTATGGATGTTAAGGGTTGGTGTAGATTTTGATGATGAGAGTAGTTTAAAGAAATTACGATTGCAAAGTGCATATTATGTTAATGTGTTAATGGAATTCTTTATCCTTTAGAATAAAACTCATGAATTTGCCTTAAAAAGGCTTTCATATGATTTGATTAATGAAAAACATTAAAATTGTGTTATATTACATGAGAGATTTTACAAAAAGAAAGAACTATTGCTAAAAAACAATAGTTCTTCTTTCCCTTTCTTTTTACGGTATGATAAGAACACTTAAAATAATGTTGTTTTTATTATATCTAAGTTTCTTTTCCTTTCTTCTTTAAGAAAGTCTTTTTAGAAGGACAAAGGAACCAAAGGAGCGGAAGTAAGATGGAGTGTATGTTGGTTGGGAAGGGGGGATCTTTTTGTATTTAGAGGAAATTTTAACTTTTGCCTTAGACTTTCTGTTTTCTCCCTCCGTCCGAATCTTGTTGAACGTCAAAGAGTCGTGGATAGTAACAGTTGGAACTATATCTCCACTTTTTACAGATAACATATATTTATAAAAAAAAAGGATGGTTTGTCAAATTTTATTACAAAATTTGTGTGGTATTATAGTAATTTGGTTTTTATTTAGATATATAATATACTTTTAAGGTTAAATTTTAGTATACTACATAGTAAATTAATAGTGATAGATGAATGATGTGGTAAATTTTTATAAGAGTTTTCTAGGTATGTAAATAGAGAGAGGTTTATGTGTATGAGTCAAGAGATAATATTAAGTATTAAGAAGGATGATGTTAATAAATTGGTGCAATCTAATTTACCGACAGTTCGAAATTTTGTTAATGAATTTATTAAAAAATATAAGTGTAATGTTGGAGAAACTGCGATTGAATTGAAAGCTGAAAAGGCTGCTATTAATAGGCTTTCTCTTATTCTTGATAGGACACTTATTGCTTTTAAAAATCAACTTTTAATGCCTTATGAAGATGCAAAAGTTGAAATTCAATCTATGAAGAATGGATTAGCAGAGATTGCTGAGAATCGTAAAAAAGCTTTAGAGGTAAAATATAAGGAGCAAAGAGAAATTAAGCGGTTATTGATTGTAAAGCATTTTGATAAAGTTTATGGACAGTCAGAAAGGTTTAAAGGTTTTAAACTATCTGTTATATTTAATTTGAAGTGGTTGAATAGGAGAATGTCTAATGTAGTTATATTTAAACAGATAGAGATAGCTGCATTGAAGTGGGAACAGGCTATTAATAAAATTCGAAGTAATGTTAATCCAATTCATTTAATGTCAGTGTTAGAGGTGTTTGAACATACTAATTATAACGCAGCGAAAGCATTGAAATTTTCAAAACAATTAGCAATGCAAGATAGAGATATGGACAATATACAAACTCAACCTTATGGTGAGTATATTATTAAGGGTTGTACAAGTAATTGGGAGGAGATTAGAGCGCTTATAAAAGAGTATGGTTTGCAAATGATATCAATAGAAAAGAATTAATTAATAATATTCTGATAAAAAAATATATTTTTTTAATTAAAAGTTTTGACTGTTTTTTTTATTCTATGAATGAGAAAACTTTTTTTTAAGTAAGTTGAGTAAAGTAAGGAGATATATTGTATGTTATTAAAAATGTTAGTAGCATTAGTTACAATCTATAGTGTTATTGGTGTTATGTTATATTTATATTTGTGTATTGCTGTTTATATGGGGAAGTTGGATGATTGATTAATTATTATTTTGTATGCATGTTGTGTGGTTTTGTATGATTTGAGAAAGAAAAGTATGTGTTTGTTTTGTACGGAATTTGTTTGTCGTTGTCTTTTTGTCGTTGTTTTTTTTGAAGTTGTGTATAAGTTCCATTGATAAAGATATGTATAGGAGTTTCATTTTTTAGCGATTGGTTTGGATCTGTATGAAGATATCCATTAAATATTGTTTTGTTGTTTTGTTTGTTTGTGATCGTAGTTTGTTGTATACGTCCATTAAAGACTATTTGTAGTCCATCATTAATTATTTTGTCGTAATTTGATTCTCCTCCATATAATATTTGTGTTCCATCTATTATTTTTGTGTTCAGTGTTTTTCCTTGTGAATATATTATTTGTGTTCCATTGTGTTTAATTAGTGTATTTTTTGAATATCCTTTAGCATATATTATTTGTATTCCGTCTTCTTCTATAACTGTGTTGATGGATTTCCCTCCATTGTAGATGGTTTGATGTTCTCCTTGTTCTATATGTTCATTTTTTACTATCATTCCTTTATTGACTATTGGAGTACATTTTGCTTGAAGTGTTATATTTAAATTAAGGATAATTAAAATGTTAATAAGTATATTTGTTTTTTTATACATATATAGTATATTTGATTTTTTATGATTTTTTGTATTAGTTTATTAAATATTTATTTATATAGAAATAGTTGTTGTGTTTTTGTAGGTAAATGTAATTGATGTTTGTTGTGGATCTGTGTCAGTGATATGTGGGTTGTAAGATATTAATATAAGTAAATCATAGTTGGTTATTTATTAAGAGGTATGTTATTTTGTGATGTGGATTTTATTGTTTATTGTTTGTTTGTTTGGGATTATTTTTGGGGTTTTGTTAAAATCTTTTGTAATTTCGTTGTTGTTTGGTGGATTGCTGTTTTTATTTTTATTTTTTTGGTTGTTTAAGATATTATTGTTTATATTTGTTCCTATTATAATTATTATTTTTTTTTGGTATCATTATTATAAAGATTGATTTTTAGGAGATATATTATTAAAAAATTACTTATGAATGTTATGCATGGTAAGATGGTAAGTGAAATTCAGGATGTAGTTGATTTTATTATATGGAAAAAGTTAGATAGAGAATGTATTATTCAGTATTATTTTAAGAAGTGTAAAGACTACGAGTAGGATTTGTATTTTTTCTTTTTTGTTTGTTTATTGTATTCCTGTTAGTTGCTCTATAACTGATGAATTCATGTTTAAAGATGAAAAAAAACTGTTTGTATACGAAGGAAAGAGACTAACAGTTAAAATTTATGTGTAATCCTGGCGATATGAATGGTTTTAATGAATACTCTAGGTAAATATTTAGACTGTGATTGTAAGTATGCCATTATAGTTTTTTATGTTTTACTGTGTTGTAATTGTAGATGGATTGTAATTAATTAGAGTAAATTTTTCTATATATTTATTAATTTTAGGGATTTGCTACATACTTAAAAGTATATATGTGTGCAATAAATAGAATTCTAGAGACTAGTTTTTTTGTGAGATGCTATAAGTAGGCGTGGTTCTATTTTAACTATAAAAGCAACAAAGTTTTGAATAAATACCAGTAGTGAGGATTGATATAAGATTGAGGTGTTGGTTTGTATTTTTAGGAGCTTTGCTTTTAGTGAATCAGTTGTCCTTTGTTTTTGGATTCCATTGTCATTTCAATAGGTCTAGTTTTTATTGTCATCGTAGGAGTGCTTGTGTGCCTCGACGTAGTAGTCGTCGTGTTTATGATAGCAATTCCTATTCCTACATCTAGAAATGTTAAGCATTTTTTACTACTAGTCCTACCCAAACTCCGGTTCTTATTGTAACGTTTACACCTATACCTACACAAGTTGTATACAAACCTCTTGTTACTCCTGTTCTAGTAAAAATATGGCATGCTGGTGATGGTTTTGATCAGCAATTTTCGTTCCATCGGGAATCTGGTTATTTAACATGCATGAGGGTTTACTAAAGATGTATTTAGGCTTGGGCTGGGTATGGTAAAAGGGAAGACGTAATAGATTATAGATTAAGGAGGTGAAAATGTATGTCCAAGTAAGAAGATGGGTATTCTGGTTTTGTGTTTTACTATCTATGTTTACTTCTTTTAATGTAGAAAAAGTATTGGCTCTTGAAGATTCAGCAAGTCCACAAGTACAAGCACAATCACAAGTAGGATCTGGAGAAATTAAGATTCTTTTTACTCAACTAATGATAGAATTATTTGGTGGCTATTTTGTATTTAAAATACTTGATCATTTAGTAACTAAAATCATTGATAGTGCTTTTAAGAGGTATATAGGATGAGAAAGAAAATAGCAGTTTTGTTGTTATGTTTTACTATGGTTGTCCCGGCTTTTGCATGGAGAAGACATGATAATACAGCAAATGATCTTAAGCAGTTCGATAATAGAACTCCAGAACAAAAGGCATGGAGCGATAAGTTTGCCAGAGGTGAAATGTGGGTTATTGGTATAACTCTTATATTGGGACAAATTCTTGAACTATTCGAAGCCCCAAGAGTTCATCGTGTTGTTATGTAAATAATAAAGGGAAACCATAGTATCCACCACACCACTATGGAGAGACGACGATTTTTTCGATATATTATGGGCACGAGGCTATAGGACATTGTCATCAGATAATTTAAAATTTCAACACTTTGTTATTTCCATTGTTAAGCGGATCATGCTTGAATTAGTAGTAAAGTAAAGATTCAAATGTTACAGATGTAGAAGGCTTTTTTTAATATCCAAAGGAGGAGTTCAA
>JAISGP010000082.1 GCA_031263035.1 Lachnospiraceae bacterium
CTGTGTGCATCATGAGAAAATGGCACAGAATGCATATGTGAATCAATTAAAATCATATTTATAACTCCTCAATTTTTAAATATTTTATATTTCAGCTTTAACCTTTGATTTCCGCTAAAGCTATATTAAAAATATATATCTTTTTCAAATGAATGTATTTTTACTTTCTATAAGTTTAACTATATTTATCTCTATTATATGCATCTATAAACTATATTTCTTTATAAATACCCTATATCTCTTTAGTTCCCATAATCGTACCGCCACCAAAAATATAATCATCTTCGTAAAATACTACTGCCTGACCTGGCGTAACTCCTCTTACCGGCTCTTCAAAAGAAACTTTTATTAAGTCTTCACCTTTCATTTCAATATTTGCCCAAACTCCCTTATGATTATACCTAATTTTAGTCCAAACTCTTTTAGTTCCGGTAAAACTTTCAACTGCCATAAGATTTATTTCATTTGCAAATAAGGAATCTGACCCTGTTTCTTCTTTTGTTCCTAAAACTATTTCGTTAGTTTCCGGCTTTATTTCTATAACGAATAATGGACATTTATAGGCTATTCCTAGTCCTTTTCTTTGACCAATAGTATAGTGAATTATGCCTTTGTGTTGTCCAATAACACTGCCATCTGTTAAAACAAAATTTCCTGGCATAGATTTTATGCCTGTTTCTTCTTCAATGTAATCAGAATAATTACCATCTGAAACAAAACATATATCCTGACTATCTGGTTTATTTGCAATACGTAAATTTATCTTCTCTGCAATATGCCTAATTTCTGGCTTTTCATAATCTCCCACTGGCATAAGGGTTTTACTTAATTGATCCTGGGTAAGATTATATAATGCATAAGTTTGATCTTTATCTTTAGTTTTAGATGTATGAAGAGTATATCTCCCATTAGGTAATTTTATCACCTTTGCGTAATGCCCTGTTGCAATAAATTTGGCACCAATATCCATACTTCTCTTTAAAAGAGATTCCCATTTTACATATCTATTACAAGCAATACAGGGATTAGGTGTTCGACCTTTTAAATATTCTGAAGTAAAATAATCAATTACATATTTTTTAAAATCTTCTTTGAAATTCATTACATAATAGGGTATGTCTAATGCCGCTGCCACTCTTCTGGCATCATCCACTGCTGAAAGCCCGCAACATCCTCCATGTTCTGAAACAGTGTCTTCATCTTCATCCTGCCAAATCTGCATGGTAACGCCGATTACATCATATCCTTGTTCTTTTAGCAAATAAGCTGCCACTGATGAATCAACTCCACCTGACATACCTACTACAACTTTATCCTTCTCCATTTTATCCTCAAATCTTAAAATATTATTCTATACTTTCCTAGCTTTTTACACTAAAGGCTTTAAATATTAATACAATCATTTCTTAAAACCTTTGTTATTATATGATATACTATAAAAAAAATAAAGTTTCATCACCAATTATTGATGAAATTATTGAAAAGGATACATCATGTTATATAATGACAAACCATATTACTCTCTGGATTATAAATTAAAACAAGAATTTGGAGAAAAAGTATATAAGATTTCCCTTGATGGTGGCATGACTTGCCCCAATAGGGATGGTCTTTGTGGGGATAGAGGTTGCATATTTTGCAGCAGCAGGGGCTCCGGAGACTTTTCTTTTTCTGTTGTTGCAAATGAAAAAAATTCTAGTTCACCTCATATCTTTAGCCAAGATGGGAAAACATATTATCTTCCCACAAAAGATGAAATCTGGGAAACTATAGATAAAGCAAAAGAACATATTTCTGATAAATTTCATGCAAATAAATACATTGCCTATTATCAAAGTTATACTAATACCTATGCGCCAATTGAAGTTTTAGAAAATTTATTTGCAAATACTATTAGTAATCCAGATATTGTTGTTCTTTCTATTGCAACTCGTCCTGACTGTTTATCCGATGAGATTATTGAACTACTTACTAGGTTGAATAAAATCAAACCAGTATGGGTAGAATTAGGGCTTCAAACGATACATGAAGAAACTGCTACATTTATCAGGCGAGGATATAAACTACCTGTATTTGAAACGTCAGTTAAAAAATTACAGAAAAATGGAATTGAGGTTATTGTTCACGTAATTTTAGGATTACCTCAAGGTAAAACTGCTATAACCATTTCTAAAGATTTTGAAGCTCATAATTTCATTACACAAAATGATAATCCTGCATCTAATGGTGAAACTTCTTCTCTGGCAGAAATAAATAAAGTACCTATTGAAACAAATGAAATGATATTTGAAACTATAAATTACTTAAATAGTCTTAAAATAAATGGAATAAAGTTACAACTTCTCCATATTTTAAAACATACTGATTTAGCCACATTCTACGAAAATCATCATTTTCATGTGTACACAGAAGATGAATATATAAATCTAGTAATTAATATCATCGAAAGACTAGAACCTATTATTGTAATTCACAGACTTACCGGAGATGGAAACAGCGAAGAATTAATTGAACCTAAATGGAGTTTAAGTAAACGACACGTACTAAATACAATTCATAAAAAAATGAAAGAACTACACTCTTATCAAGGAAAACTTATAAAAACCGACCTCCATTATTAGATTGTTTATGTCTAACAATTTTGGTCGGTTTATTATATATTCTATTAAAAATCAATATTCAGTTTTATTTAATTATACTTACTTTGATGGAAAAATTATATAATATCCAAGAGCTAAAATCTCTCTTATGTATAGCTTAGTGGTTAAATGAGTTTTACTTTTAGCAGGAAGCCCTGATACATCTTTGTAACCAAGTCTTTTTGCAAACATAAGGGCACGATAAATATGAAAGTCATTTGAATCAATTACTACCTTGCCCTTCGCCATAGACTTAGCATTCCTGAGATTTTCCATTGTATCTGTAGATCTATCTTCTTCTAAAATTCTTTCTGGAAGAATTCCCTTTTCTATTAAATATCTTTTCCCGGCTTCTGCTTCACTAATTATTTCATCTGAACCTTTACCGCCAGCTATAATAACTTTAGTATTTTTATTTTCATTTAGATAAGTAACTGCTGCATTTAATCTTTCTTTAAAAACATGAGAAGGTCTTGCATTTTCTAAGTTCTTTCCCCAAACCTGTGCACCTAATACAATTAAAGTATCAGCATTTTTAGGGGTTTCCTTCTTAGCGGCTGATAGTATTAAGGCAAACATTAAACCAGCATATACTATTCCTATTAGTATTAAACCTATAAATATCTTTAATATAATCTTTCCTGTCTTCTTTTTCTTCATAAACCCGCCTTTCTTTACTTTTTTAATATCTTATATTCAAACAGGTTACAAAGTCAAACTAATAGAAAAACTATTAAAGAATTTTGACATTCTTTATTTGTTGTTAATTGTTGTGAAAAACTATAGTCTCATCTATATATTTCAAATATTTCACCAAATCTCTCTTTAATTTCCCTAGCTATAATTATACTCAACTCCTGTAAAGCCCTTTTTATTAACATATATTCCAAGGGTAAACTTCTCAATTATAAAGCATAAAATCTTTAACAAATTTGCTAAATGAAAATTAATTTAAATAGGCTTATACAAAAAAACAGAGACTATGAATTAACATAATCTCTGTAAATTTTAATTAATCTTAATATTCCTCTTCAGTTTCGTCTTCCGAAATATCAGTTTTTGGTTTTTCAAGACCTTCAATCTTGATATTATGCTTTGTAGCATAATCCCAAAGAGCTGCATGAATTGCCTCTTCTGCAAGTAATGAGCAATGCATCTTAATTGGTGGAAGTCCATCAAGGGCTTCTGCAACAGCTTTATTTGTAATCTCCATTGCATCTTGAATACTTTTACCTTTTACAAGTTCTGTTGCCATTGAACTTGTAGCAACGGCTGCACCACAACCAAAGGTTTTAAACTTAACATCATTTATAATGCCATTATCATCAATATCAAGGAATATTCTCATGATATCTCCGCATTTAGCGTTTCCAACTGTACCTACACCACTGGCATTTTCAATTTCTCCAACATTTCTTGGATGTTGGAAATGATCCATAACTTTCTCTGTATACATCATAATATTTTGCCTCTTTTCTTTAATTACTTTTCTATTTTTTTTACCTTTTTTCTACGGTTAAAGCTTTCGATATATTTAATTATTCATCAAATCCCTATTTGCAAATACTCTTATTCATTCGCAAAAAAACATATTCATTAAGTAATAATCAGTTTATTTACCTTGTTTCTTTAAGAAATCCTCATATAAAGGAGACATTCCTCTTAAATTCTCTATTACCTTTTTAAGTTCATCTACTACATAATCAATATCTTCCATAGTTGTTTCTTCACTTAATGTTAAACGTAAAGAACCATGGGCAATTTCATGAGGAAGTCCAATTGCTAAAAGTACATGAGAAGGATCCAAAGAACCTGATGTACAAGCAGAACCAGAAGAACCGCAAATGCCTTTCATATCTAACATAATTAGCATAGACTCACCTTCAATAAATTGAAAACTAAAGTTAGTATTGTTAGGTAATCTATTATTTCTATCTCCATTAAGTCTGCTATATGGAATTTCACTTAAAACTCTTTCAATTAAATGATCACGAAGTTTAATCTCATAATCAGCTCTTTCTTTCATAGATGCATTAGCAAGTTTCGCTGCTGTACCAATTCCTACAATTCCCGGAACATTTTCAGTACCTGCTCTACGTTTTCTCTCCTGAGCACCACCATGTACAAAGCTTCTGATTTTAACTCCAGTTCTAATATATAAGAAACCAATACCCTTTGGTCCATTAAATTTATGACCACTGGCACTTAACATATCAATATGCATTTCGTCTACATTAATAGGTACATGAGCATAAGCCTGTACTGCGTCTGTATGGAAAAGAATTCCATTTTCTTTTGCAATTTCCCCAATTTCTTTAATTGGTTCAATAGTACCAATCTCATTATTTGCAAACATAATTGAAATAAGAATTGTTGTAGGTCTAATTGCTTTTTTTAATTCCTCAATACTAACAAGTCCGTTTTCATCTACGTCAAGGTATGTTACTTCAATTCCATGTTTTTCTAACCAATCAGCTGTATGAAGAATTGCATGATGTTCTATCTTAGTTGTAATAATATGGTTTCCTTTTTCTTTATATGCTTCTGCAGTAGCTTTTAAAGCCCAGTTATCTGACTCACTACCTCCTGCTGTAAAATAAATTTCATTAGTTTTAGCACCGATTGAATTAGCAATAATCTCTCTCTGTTCATCAATCACTATTTTGTTTTTAGCGGCAAAGCTATAAACACTAGAAGGATTTCCATAATTCTCTGTAAAAAATGGAAGCATAGCTTCTACAACTGTAGGATTTGTCTTGGTTGTTGCTGCATTATCTAAATAAATTGTCTTTGGCATAACATATACCTCTTTCCTTTTTTATATTTTTGCAAATTAAGTACATTTATATTTAACATGCTCTTTCTTCACTTCTAATATAGCAATCGCAATTTGTATCAGATTCTAACAAATCACTTAAATACATGGTATCAACTGCTTGATTAATACTATCATTAATTCTTTTCCATACCATCTTACTAATACATCTATCTGCTGCGGAACATCCATTATCATCATCTGCTGTACAATTGACAGCATTTAAATCTCCTTCAAGAGCTCTAAGTACTTCTCCAACGGAAATCTCCTCTGGCTTTTTAGCAAGCTCATATCCACCTGATGCACCTCTTATACTTAAAACCAATCCTGCTTTTTTAAGTAAAGATACTATCTGCTCAAGATATCCTTCAGATATTCCTTCTCTGTTACTAATATTACTAATAGAAACTGGCTCTTCCTGACTGTATTTAGCTAAATCTATAATAGCTCTCAAACCATATTTTCCCTTTGTGGATAATTTCAATTCTACTCACCTTCTTTGTATCTCATTAATATACTCAAGTTTCAAATTAATTACAATTAGAATACTATCACTAACTATTTAATCATACAATGTCAATTGTTATTATATTAATTCCCATTAATTTACTATGATTTATTTGTATACTATCACTTGTTAGTATTTCTGTCAATATTACCATTTGTTTTTTCTGTTAAACATCTACGAATTTAATATAATTTGTTAAACTAATATCGCCTCTCAGTCAGCTTTTTTACTTCTCATATTGAATACTATCGTCTTCAATTATTTTGCTAAAGCAAAATTAATATAATAGTGTGGAAGCAAAGATTTTTCGCTAAATTACTTGTAAAAATATATACGTCTTTCAGACGAACATATTTTTACGACCTATAATTTATATTATTTCAAAAAAAATGACCTCCAAAAGCTAGACTTTTAAATCTAACTTTTGGGGGTCGCTTCAGCATTAAAACATAGAAGAATATTTTAATATGATTATTTTTTAATTCTATAAACAATACTACCGCTAATTGCTAATCCTGCAAATAATATAAGAATATAAAATACATTCAAATTATTCTTATCTCCAGTTTTAGGTGTTACCTGCTTCTTTGTTTTGACAATATTTTTTGTAACAGTTTTTACAGTTTTAGTATGCACCACTTTTACTGGTGCATTAACTAATGGAGGTGTTGTCACAATTTCATTAGGCTTATGTGTATTTGTAATATTATATCCATCTATCTTGGTTGTGTAACCTATAACCGGCTCTTCGGAAACTGAATATTTAATCTCCTCACTTCCATCATATTTCGCCATATTTGCAAATGAATACTCCCAATTAGTATCTGCTGTTACTTCTTTACTATCAATAATATCTCCATTTGCAAGAAGATTTACAGTTATTGATGTTGGACGCATACCATCCTTGTTATCCTTATCATCCCAAGTTTTCTTTCCTGTAATAGTAACAACTTGAGTAGTAGGTGTAGGTGGTAATTGTCTTTTTTGAAGAGTTAAAACTGTGGAAAAACCAAATTTATAAAGTTGATAAGCATTTCCTGTTTCAACATCTACAAGACACTTCCCTGGAATTTGAACTGAAGTTCCATCTATCCAATCTTGAGAAGTTACTGCGTTTTTAAAAACTGTTTCCATTTCTTTATAGGAACTTCCATCTTTATCAGTGTAACCGGCTACACAATGATTTCTTCGATATGTAAAATCAGAAGAATTATTTATTGCAGCCGAACCATAATATACTGAAAATAGGTTTTTATAAAATGCATTATACGAAGCCGCTGCCATGGTTTTATCTGGCCATTTGATCATTGTATAATATAAACCATTACCCGCAGATACACCGTATGCAAATTTATCAAACCATGGATACTGAGTTGCAAGTTCATTAAGAGTAGTTTCATTTGCTACAGGTGCAAAAATGTTAGTCTGTCCGTCATCATAGAAAAATCCTGATGAAGCATTTACTGCTTCATCTATATTTGTATATGCTGGCGTAGGATGGAAATTAGAATTTATCCAATTTAACATATAATTAGTTAATGGATTATCTTCATAATTTCCCGACGTCATAGTTTGGTTTATTGTATTACAATATTGAGATAAGCCACTATTCCCAGGAAAATATCCTACCAACAGAGAGCCTATAGCCGGAAGTGGAATATATTTTCCATCATATCCTTTAATATCAGTAAGCAGGTTACTCCAAGGAGTATCTCCAAATTCTTCACTCCAATTAGGAGTGCTAATATCTAAGCTTCCATCCTTATATACGTATTTATCACCAGTATTATTTGTAAGTTCGATGCGAAAATTTAGATTTTCTCCTGGTACTAAATAATCTACATTATAGTCATTCTCCCCTACATGACCTTCTCCTCTTAGCCAAGAGACACCATCAGTAAATGCTTTTCCAATATCTATCTTTATTTCATTATCATCAATAGTACTTGGAATTGTACCATGAAGGATTAGAGTTTTAGTATCCGTCTCATAAGTATAAGTCCACTCTATAGAATTACCGGCTGCTTTAACACTATTACTAGAAATAAATAAAATACAGAGAAAAAGTAGTATAACAAAAAATATTACTTGAATTTTTACTGTCTTTTTTCTCAATATGACCGCCTCCTACTTTTTTGTTCATTTTTTATTGTTATTCCAATAATAATACTTTTTTAAGAAATTTGCAACTCTTTTGTCACATTTTAACTATTCTATAAAAGTTACGTGAACTTCCAAAATTGCTTCAATAATCAAACACACAAAAAATAGCCTTCAAGTATAAAACTTGAAGACCATTTTTATAAAGCATATTCAATTAATTACATTTATTACTTAATAAATCCAAAACAATTTAATACTACAAGTAAGGTCAAAAGAGGTACAATAAATTTCATTATAACCTTATCATATCCACTTAATTTATGACCGCTACCTTTAAACAATTCTTTTTCATATCCTTCTTTCCATACCCATCCACAAAATATTGTGGTAAGCATACATCCAAGAGGCAAAAGAATATAACCCGATACACAATCAAACCAATCGTAAATATTAAAATGTGCCATACCACCAACCATAGGAAATGGTAATTTAATACCACTAAGTAGTCCGCTGCCTTGAGAAAGAGAGCAGAATACTCCACCAATCATAATTACAACAGCAGTAATAACAGTTGCTAAATGATGTTCAAGATGAAGTTTTTCTTCAACAACCTTTACAGGTATCTCTAAGATTGTAAAATATGTTGAAAGAACTGCTAATAGAATTGCTGCAAAGAAGAAAAATCCAATAATTCCTCCACCTGGCAGCTTATCAAATATCTCTGTCATAGCAAGGAAAATTAAAGAAGGTCCTGCAGTCATTTTAGAACCAGCACCAACAACAGCCGGTATAATGACAAATCCAGCAACTAAAGCTACTGCTGTATCACATATAGTTACCCATGTTGCATCAGTTCGAATATTCTTATCATCGCTAAGACTTGCCCCTAAAGTAGAGAATATAGCCCAACCTATTCCTACGGAGAACATAACTTGAACTGCTGCATCTGCAAATGTTTTAAATGTAAAATGACTAAAATCCGGAACTAAATAAAATTTTAATCCCTTCATGGCTCCAGGACTTGAAAATAATGCCCAAACTCCACATACTATTAAAAGTACAAATAATGCTGGCATAATAACTTTAGTGACTTTTTCGACGATTTTAGTAATTCCAAAAGAAAGTAAAATTACAACAAAAGCCATTAAAATTACTGCATAAATAATAGGCTGAATTGGATCTGAAATAAAGTTATTATAAAAAGCTTCTTTATTTGCACCAAAATGCCCACCTGTTAAATATGCAATCGCATATTTAAGTACATATCCACTGACAATAATGTAGTACATATCAATCATCACGGTACATATAACGTTAACGATACCAACGATCTTCCACTTTTTGTTAATTTTTCCATACGAATCAATTGCGTTAGACCTACCGAAACGACCGACTGCTGTCTCCATCTCTACTACGGGGTGACCCAAGATTATACACAAAATAATGTAAACTACTATGAAGGCACCGCCTCCACCGCCATAAGCAAGATATGGGAATTTCCATATGTTACCAAGTCCGATAGCTGCCCCTGCCGCTACCATAATATAACCAAATCTCGAGCCAAAATGTGCTACTTCCTTTTTTTGATTGCCAGTTTTATCCATCCAATCACTCCAATCTACGAATTCTAGGTTAAGTGGTTAAATAAGATACAATGCTTTTTCTATAAAAAGAAAAAAATCAAAAACTTTCACTACCGCATCTATAAATAATCAATATTAACTTTTCAACGGAACAAAACCTCGATTTGACATATAACTACTATAAAAAGGTTAAATAGTAGCCTCTTAAATTACCACAGGTTACAAATTGTCCTAATTCGGAAACAATTACTATTCACATTATACCCTATTTTACATCATATTTCCAATGAATTTTAAAATAAAAATCAAATGTGTTTTTAACAATTTACATTAGTCAAAAAAATAATTTTCCATTTGCAGTAGATTTCCCTCAACACTACAATTAAAAGCAAAATATTATAACAAAACAAAAAAGCTTCAATGCTATTAAACATCAAAGCTCTTTGTATAAAATAAATTAAGAAATTACCATTAAAAGCATTATACAATTTTTTAAGTTATCCTACTTAATAAATCCAAAGCAGTTTAGTACTACTAATAACGTTAAAATTGGCACTACAAATTTCATAACTACCTTATCATATGTATTCAGCTTATGATTACTTCCTTTAAACTGCTCTTTTTCAAAACCATCTTTCCATACGTATCCACAAAAAATAGTTGTAAGCAAACAGCCAAGAGGTAATAGAATATAGCCAGATACACAATCGAACCAATCATAAATATTGTAATAAGCCATACCACTTACCATAGGAAATGGAATTTTTACTCCACTTAAAAGTCCATTACCTTGTGATAGAGAACAGAACACCCCACCAATCATAATAAAAACAGCAGTAATTACAGTTGCTAAATTATGTTTAATATGAAACTTCTCCTCCACTACCTTAGCAGGTATCTCTAAAATTGTAAAATATGTAGAAAGTACTGCTAAAAGAACTGCTGCAAAGAAGAAAAATCCTATAATTCTTCCACCTGGGAACTTAGAAAAAATCTCTGTCATAGCATTAAATATAAGTGAAGGTCCTGCACTCATCTTAGAACCGCCACCAACAACAGCTGGAATAATAACGAAACCTGCAAGAAGAGCTACTGATGTATCACATACATCAACCCAAGTTGAATCTCGACGAATATTCTTATCATCGCTCATGGAAGCACCTAAGGTTGTGAAAATAGCCCAACCTATACCAACAGAGAACATTACCTGTACAGCAGCATCCGCAAATCCTGTTTTAAAAGTAAAATTACTAAACTCAGGAACCAAGTAGAACTTAAGTCCTTTTAAAGCACCAGGTGCTACGAATAATGCCCACACTCCGCAAATAACAAGTAAAACAAAAAGAACAGGCATTATTACTTTCGTTACTTTTTCTACTAGCTCTGTAATCCCAAATGAAAGTAAAAGTACTATTACTGCCATAAGTATAGCTGCATAAATTATAGGAGCAACTGGACTGGAAATAAAATTCGTATAAAAAACTCCATTATCCTTACCAAAATTACCAGAAACTAAATACTGTACTGCGTATTTAAGTACATAACCACTTACAATAATATAATACATATCAATCATCACGGTACATATAACGTTAACTATACCAACAATCTTCCACTTTTTATTAATATTTCCATATGCATCAATTGCGTTAGATTTACCGAAACGACCGACTGCTGTCTCCATTAAAATTACTGGATGTCCTAAGACAATACATAGAATAATATAAACTACTATAAATGCTCCACCACCACCTGCATATGCAAGGTATGGAAACTTCCATATATTACCTAATCCAATTGCAGCTCCTGCTGCTACCATTATGTAACCAAATCGTGAAAATGTTCCTTTCTCTTTCTTTTTAATACCCGGGTTATCCATATGATCACTCCAATCTTTTGAATACACTTTATGTGGATATATAAGAAATCTGATTAAACGTACCTTGGCATAATCCTTTTCCCCGATTTGCAAATAATGCTTTTGGATTAAATTGTCACCGGTACTTTTATAAGTAATTCTAATAGCTAAAAACTACATATTTTTATAGTTTCTTAAATAGCCACAAGTTACCTTTTACTTAAAACAAGAATGTAAATTTTTTCACTGAATTTACACTATTGTTTTAAGTAAAATACACTTTAATTATACTCTAATAGGGGGAATTGTCAAGAAAATATAAAGGTTTGCTAAAGCTTTTATACAATATTTAAAAATTTTCTATAAATAAATTGTGCATATTGACGAAAGCAATTATTCACAGTCTTTGTATTTTTCTTCATCCTCTCTTCAAAAATTATTCATTATGAGATATACTAATACAAATACCTTATTAACAAAGGAAATTTTATTATATATGAAATATAACTTTTGCAAATTTATTATTTGCTATTATATTTATCCATAAAAATATTTAAATTATTTTCTTTCAACTTATAAAGCTTACTTTTAAATCCCAAAACAAAAAGAGAGAGAGTTACAATGACTAAGAAACAGAAAATCAAAAACAATGTAATAGGAGCTATGAAATTACATACTCACCCATGGATTATACTTATTAAAAGCATGATTGTTGGGGCACTTGCCGGTGCAATTGCCTCATTTTACAGATATGTTGTAAGCCACGTTGAAAATATAAATAATTTTATATATGGATTTCTTAGACATAACAATAAATTCATTCCTATTGCAATTATAGCCATAATTCTTATCTCTCTATTAGTAGGTTTCATATCTAAAACTTTCAAAATGATTGGAGGTTCCGGAATTCCACAAGTTAAAGGTATAATATCCGGTTATTTCAATGATACATGGCTTTCTACTTTAATTGCCAAATTTATTGCCGGTGCAATCTCAATAGGTGCCGGACTATCTCTTGGTCGTGAAGGTCCTTCTATTCAAATGGGTGCAAATATTGCTGATGGCTTTGGACGAAAATTCGGTAAATCCAGACACGAAAGACGTATACTTATAGCTGCTGGAGCAGGAGCCGGTCTAGCTGCTGCTTTTGGAGCCCCTCTTGCCGGTGTAATGTTTGTATTAGAGGAAATTTTTCGTTATCTATCAACTACTATGCTATTAGCTGTTTGCGTTGCTGCTTTAGCAGCTGATTACGTTTCTAAAGTTATATTTGGAATGGCTCCGGTTTTTAATTTCCCAATTAGCGAACTATTGCCTTTAAAATTTTACTGGCTATTACCAATTTTAGGAATTGTAACTGGACTTGC
>JAISGP010000057.1 GCA_031263035.1 Lachnospiraceae bacterium
CTTTATTACTCTTTTTATTCAAATTGAGACACAAATCCACATGCAATTTCACAACAAGTAATTCTTCAAAAGAAGAATTGCTAACATACAACTGAACAAATCGGAATACTATATTTCGAATTTCCTTATTATGTTCTATTCTATTTTTACCTATTATTTCATTGTACATCTGTTTACGAGAAATTATCAAACCCATACAGCTAATTATTACCGCAACTGTCGAGATCAAAATTGAGATTAAGAAAGCGTTTTGATCATTCATATGTCATCCTTTCAAATAGTAATCTGTAGTTCCCTACCTGTTTTTCTAATTACGACATAGTAGATATAATTAACATAAATAGCAACAATGTTAATTTACATTTACAAGTCAATGCATGCGCATGGTGTATTTATACTAATATTCCCAGACCGATCGCAAAAGATAAGATTCTCATCTATACTATACCTGCAAGCAAATCGAGTAAGTATTTGATCTTTGCATAAGCAATACGAATCTCCTACCACTACGTATTCAGACAGAAGAATTTTTCCGAGGTCATCTTTTACTAGTATTTGCGGCATCAGAGATTTGCCGAAAACTCCAAGAAGATTTGAAAGACACAAAATACACCCCAGAAATACATTCCTTGCTCTGCAAAATTATAAATGCAAAGTATATGAAGATCATGTGCTTACGTCAGAAGCTGCTAAAGGTGCAAACGATATATATAAAAAGTTCAAGGTCAAAGTGGCACATAGGTATGACATAGATTAAATTTGTAATTAGAAAAATTCACAGAGAATTACCGATTAATAGTGAACAATTTCATTTTTTGCTAAGATACTGCCCTACTACTGCAGCTCCTTGTAATCTAATTCTCTCTGGAATATTCATGCGACGTTCTAATTCATCTATATCTAATCTGAATTTATCATTAAAAATTTTTATATATAATCTACTCCAATAATCACATCCTAGTTCAACTAAAGTTTTATGAAAATTGGTCCAAACTTTATCGTAAACTGTTGTACTATTAATAAGATTCTCTAATTTATCACTTTGACAGCATTGCAAATCGTTTATCAAAGTATTACTAAACTTCAACTTATCGATTTTACTTCCAGAAGCGGCGGCACGTGCTGCATATATAGTAGTTAAAACAGCATTTATCGTATCAATATGTGCAGTAGCACGAGCAGATGCTGTTGCATTAGTTACAATAACTCTACTACTATTTTTTGTACGTACAACTGTATCGGCTGCCGCACACGCTCCAAAGGCAACTCGAGCTGCTGCAAATGCAGCATCACTTGTAGCACGATCATTGGAATTACGTGCAGCTTCTATAGCAGCATCGCCAGCATTATTAACAGCAGCTATATTAATTATATCACTATTATACGAAGCACTATCTAGTGCAAATAATATGGAATACAGATAATTCTGCCTTACGCTTTCATGCCAAAAATCAATTTTTCCCGTACCAAAAAGCATAGGTAGTGTCCTTACTGCACAAATCCATGCAAAACGTACCATCATAGAAGAGGATAGCAATTCTATTTTACTTTTAATATTGTATTCTAAATTTTCAATACTTAAAACAGAATTATTTTTTTTGTTTTCCTTTTTATAGATTTCAAGAGATGCCTCTAATTTACTTTTAGCCATTTTTGCATTAATATGTTGTTGTGAATAAAATCCATATTTTCTGGCATAAATTCTCTTCTCTTTTTCTTCCTTTTCATCTAGCATCCTTCTGTTTTTTTCAGTCGCTCTTGATTCATGAAAAAATAACTCTTCTACCTTTTCGTAGGAAGATCTACTCAAAACATCCATAGCCTCTATCAATTTTCTTTTCTGCGTGTCACTTTTGCATTTAACAAATTCTTCTAATTGACTCTGTGTAATCGCTGCAGAAAATATTTTCTTATCAAATTCTACTGAAATCACTTCATCTCCAAAAAGAATTTGAATTTCGTTCATTCCTAATACTAAGTATCCACAGTCACTGTAAGGGAATTCTCCTTCGCTCAAAACTGCGGCTTCACAAAAAAATAGAAAGCCATCTGTATCTAAAACTTTTTCAAAAAGCTTAAATATATCGATCCATTCTGAGATATCTATTTCATGCAAAGTATTAACTAATAGAATACAAGAAAATTTTTCTCCGGAATTATATAAGGCTTTATACTCCTGAAAGTGCCTTATAGATTGCTTGGGTTTTGAGCAAAATATATCATATGTGTAATACATAATTTTTTCTTGATCTTCTAAATAATAACCAAATCGACCTGCTCCGCTTCCATAATCTAATACTTTAATTGATTTTTTATTATCAAAACATTTTATTTGATTAATAAATGCTATATATTGAGGGTCTTGTTTGTTTTTATCTATAACAGTTTTTGGCCTTTCGAAGCATTCCCTAACAAAGTTGTAATATTCCCAGTTTTCCACGCTTGTAAGTAGTAATTTTAAGTTCGGATCTTTTCCTTGCATAGCTTCAAATATTGTTTTAAAATAACCACTATTTCGAGGCTTTAACTGTCCTTTTTCTAAAAGAACAACCTCTTCAAATTGAAATTCAGAAAGTAATTGAATTGAATGAGTGGCAATCCAAAAAGTAACTGTTTTTTCTATGAAATTTTTTCTAAGTAATTGTATAAGTTTTATTACTTTTTCAGAATGAAGATGCAATTCTGGCTCATCCATAATTATAACTAATTGCTTCTTTTCAGAAAAATATAAGAAACAACACAAAAAGAGAACAACATAAAATAAATTTTTTTCTCCAGGTGACATATGTGTTAAATAAACCTTTATACCAGAATTAATATTTTTCTCTTGTGCGATGGGTTGTCCATAATGAATTATTTTTAAATCACGTTCGCCTCCTTCTTCAATAATTTCTAATCTCATAGATAGTAAGTCTTCTAAAAAATCATTTAACTTAGCGATAAAATTACCATGATACATTTTTTCATATTCGTTATCCTCTAATTTAGTATAATACTCCAGTGTAAGAAAAAAACTATTTAAACTATTCTTTATTTTATACATTATTTCATCTAATGAACAGTCAAATCCATCCTTTATTAAATCGTACATCTTCTTTTGAAACTTATATACTTTATTATCATTAATTCTATTGTCATTTCTTTCAAATTCAGGAAAATCCAGATGTACAATAACATTTTCAGGATCTTCTAAAGTACTTGCATAATATTGATGTATCATCTTTAAAAATCGAGTTTTTCCACCTCCATTTGGTCCAATTACCAAATTTTGTTTTTCGCTAAACGTAAAGTTTATATCTCCCTTTTTCCCATTTATATCGTCATTTGAACCTTTAAATATCAGATGCTCTCTTTCAAATAATCTCTGTAATTCTTTTTCATCTAAAGATTGTAGAGTCATATATTCTCCTTCATCCTATTACTATTTTCTAAACACGGTTATTTCATATTTAGAGTTAATTTTAATAATGTTACTGTTTATCGTACCTCACAAAATAGTAAATGAATAAATTAACTACCGTTCTACTAAGTTATTTCGTAATCTCCTGCATCAACATGCCTGTCATTATATGAACAAAGTTTTGCAATCTTGCAGTTATCGCTATAATTTGAATAGAAACGTGTTATATTATAATTATTTGCAGTAATTGGATTGGGTAGTAGAAACCATTTCTTTTCATCTACTTGATATCCAATCACTACCGCATCTTCATCTCTGCATTCTTCAACGCCGTTATTTTGCTCTATCCTTACATATTTCATTTTCTTAGGCAGTTTAGGTGTGAATGCTTCTTTGTGTTTTTTACTTGATTCGTATAAATTTTTCCATTGATAATATGATTTAATAATCTCTTCTTCTACATTAGTTCCATTATACTCATCATTAACATTTGATATTTTATCTACAGAAAAATCCTCTTCTGTGTACTTTCTTTGGTCTACAAAATTATCTTTGTCAGTTACTTTATAAATACTTTTTTCATTACTTTTCTCTGACTTTTTCGAATCATTTTCTATGCTAGATCTTCCTGTTTCATTAGTCAAATTCAAGAATTCATTGTTTTCTTTTATATTTAATAAAATATTTTTGTTATACTCGATTTCTTTATTAATAAGTTTAATATACCTGATGATTTCTACCTGACAATTGCTAAAGTCTTTTATCATTTTTTGCATGGATTTATATGATTTATATATCTCGTTTGTTTTATCTATTTTATTTATTTCGGTCATAAAAAAGTCAACCTTTTTCAACATCTTATACATTGATCGAGTGTCTATATCTTTATAGTCAAGCATAAATTTATCCGGTATTTTTTGCATCTCCTTTTCAAATGATAAATTTAGCTCTTTTATAGATTTTGTTAATTCCTTTATTTTGTAATTAGCCATAAATACTATTACACTTAATGAGGAAAACAAAAACAGATGATTTGTGTTATTATTGATTATCAGGAATATTAACAAGGATATCCAGGCGCATACTAATGAAAGCTTAACAACCCACTTAATAAAATATCCTTTTTCATTTTTTTTGGTTTTTTCACTCTGCTGAATTTCACTTTTTTGACTAAGTTTACTTCTTTGTTTTACTTTTTCTCTTTTACTATTGTTTATTAAGGCTGAAGTGTCTTTTTTTTCTTTATCTAATTCTTTTTCTAATACTTTCACATTATTAATAAAACGCTTCAATTCAATCGACAATTCATGAATAATTTTAGAAATTTCTCTTGATTCTTCAGGGTTATAACCTGCTGCTTCCAGCTCGTTTGTTGTTTTTCTCAGTTCGCCTTCTGGTTTTACTAAGTCTCTTGAATCTTCCGATTCACTTGACATTTCTTCGTGTTCGCTTGCTGTTTTCTGTTCTCTTTCTTTTTTGGATTTACTTCCTGTTTCCGGTTTACTTGCTGTTTCCGGTTCTCTTGCTTTTTCTGGTACTCTTTCTATTTCAGGTTCTCTTGCTGTTTCCGGTTCTCTTGCTGTTTCCGGTTCTCTTGCTGTTTCCGGTTCTCTTGCTGTTTCCGGTTCTCTTGCTGTTTCCTGTTCTCTTGCTGTTTCCGGTTCTCTTGCTGTTTCCGGTTCTCTTTCTGTTTCCTGTTCTCTTTCTGTTTCCTGTTCTCTTTCTGTTTCCGGTTCTCTTGCTGTTTCCGGTTCTCTTGCTGTTTCCGGTTCTCTTTCTGTTTTAGGTACTCTTGCTTTTTCCAGTTATCTTTCTATTTCCGGTTCTCTTTCTATTTCCGGTTCTCTTGCTGTTTCCGGTTCTCTTGTTGTTTCCGGTTCTCTTGCTGTTTCCGGTTCACTTGCTGTTTCCGGTTCTCTTGCTGTTTCCGGTTCTCTTTCTGTTTCCAGTTCTCTTTCTGTTTCCAGTTCTCTTTCTGTTTCCAGTTCTCTTTCTGTTTCCAGTTCTCTTTCTGTTATTTCTATTTCTCTCGCTGATGAGTTTTCTTCATTCATAGGTTTAACATTTCTATTTGTGTTACCAAAGCTCTCCATTTCATAATACTCCTTTCATAATCTACACGAAAATATCTTATAACCATTACAATAAAGATTAATATTTATTTATATTTACTTTTCAACTAGTAAATATAGATTAATATATAAGTATCGCTTCTTTGCACATTTCTATTTCTCGTTAACTATATTCTCGATATATTTGTTTAAATTGTATGACGCTTAAACTATGGATAGATCATATTAGAAGACCCTAAATTCAAAGTTAAACATATATATCTTCTGAATTCTTCATTTACTTAATACCTCTTAACTAATACTATCATCATCCAGATAGTACTTAGACTCTAGAATTAATTTTAGTTCCATTAAGATCAACGGAAGCATAGTCTCATCATCATTACCGTGCTTTTTCATAGCTCCATAAATATTACGTTCAACATATCTCCTTATTTTATCAGGTAAAACATTATTTTGTTTTCCTGTATAAAATCTCCAAAATTCTTCAAGTAAAGTGAATTGTGGATTATCAATATCCGTAGTTTCTGGATCATTACTATTTATCATTTGATTAAAAGTTTTCAAAAAATCGTCTAAATTTTCAGAATCAATATTTTGTTCAAAATCTTTATCAATTGCAAAATCCTTAGATTCCATTAATAGCATTCCTTCTGAAACTTCACATTTTGAAGCCAAGCTATAGTTGTGCATTTCAATATTTACATTAATAGGACGAGCTTTTTTAGTTAAAAGTCTATTTGATAGGTTATTCATCTGAAATGCTAATTCTTCTATAAAGCCATCTGATACCCCGTCTGGTTGAAACCAGTTCATAATTTTTGCTCCATTTCCGACAAAGAAAATCTCGACATCATTTCTTGGATTAAGAAGAATTTTACTTGATTGATATAAAAGAGAAATAAGTAGTGTTATATAGTAAGCTAATGTAGAAAATCCTAATTTTATACTCTTAAAAAAATACTCTACATTCGTACTACCTATAATTTTTGAACTCAATTTTTTCATTTCTTCTGGTTCGAACAATAAAGCCTCAAATAAAGCTAATTCTTTGTCACTTCTATCGTATTTCTTCTGTGCACCAACCTTCTCAAAGAAAATACGTACATTTTCTAAATTAGTCCCGCTTAAATCAATACGTGTCGATAGTGTTTCGATAAAGAACTCCAAAAAAATTTCTCTAGAAGCGAATTTAACTGATTGCTGATAAGTAAACTTATTATATACCCAAAATGAAATATCTGTCGTCCCGCCTCCAATGTCAACACACACTATGACAGGGGTATTACATTGAATTTTGTTGCGAACATACATAGCTGCTGCTATGCTTTCTGTCGTAAATCTAATTTCAGCATTTTTAATTCCTGTACTTTCAATTTCATAATCTAGAATATTTCTAATTACATCCATAAATTGTGATACATTTTTAAAAGCTGTCGGATAAGAAAATCTCCAGCTTATTGCATTAGAGCGCCCACGTGTAACAGTATACGCTAAGTGCATTAACAATTGTGTTAAATATCGCTCGGTCCATATATAATTGCTTTTCATATTTCCCCATTTTAAATTCACCTTATACGAGTCACTATCAATTTTAATCATATGATCAAGTTCTGATGGGCTTAGCCATGCCATACTCCCATTAATCATCGGACTTTTTTCAATACTATTGCCTGATAAAGTTTTATAAACACTCCAATACATATTTTTTACTCGTGAGGCAAAAGACATAAATATGACTGAAATTTGTGTCTTTTGCTCATCATTTTGAGAAATTAGGGTTTTCATATCCTTTGGTTTTACTTCCAAAAAAATCGGTTTATTATCATTATTTAAGTAAGATGCAACCGTTGCAGTTGTTCC
>JAISGP010000101.1 GCA_031263035.1 Lachnospiraceae bacterium
TCCACAGCTTGTTCTTCACCCGATGATAAATCCACAAAATCAACTTCTTCTAAGACCAAAACCGTCACCGTAGACTCAAACAAGGTTATAGATCAAGAGAAAGTCAAGGAAGAAGAAGCAAAGAAAAAGGCTGAAGTAGCTAAAAAGCAAGCTTCCCAGAAAGCTGCTGAAAGAGATAAGGTCGAAGCTGCTAAGAAAGCCAAGTCAAAGACTAATGCTAAGGCTTTATTTGCATCCCTTAATTGTAAACAGATATTTTATAACGATTTAATTCATGGGAATAAGCCTGCTAAGTATCAGAAGTATATTGTTCTTCATGATACTGAAGGTGGCGGAACCCCAGAGGGTGTGATTAGCGGATGGGAAAGTGCCGGAAGTGGGGTTGCTGCTCATTTCGTTATTGGAAGAGATGGCAGTATCGCCCAGAGTGTGCCATTAGATAAGATTGGTCATCATGCAGGATACGGAAATGGTGGGTTTAATAAAAAGTATGGAATATCTGATGATGGTAGAGATGATATGAAGGGCAGTGTGAGTATTGGTAGCAGTTATCCTGATTATGGAATGAACGCTTGGTCTATAGGAATTGAGCTGATTCATAATGGGGAGGCAGATTATCCTGAAGCACAACTTAAGAGATTAGATGCTTTGATTAAATATTTGGATGCTTATTATGCAAATACAACCACAGGTAATGCTGGGAAGATTATTCAGCATAAAGATTGGAGAACTACTAATTCTGATTGTTCAAATGAGTTTCAAGGTTATCTATCTAATTATCAAAGTAAGAGAAGCTATAAATAATATTTGCAAAACCCCACCTGATAAATTTATAGCAATTCACTTTTTCATTGACTTTACACTAATAATAGTATAAACTTGATGTGTTGTGTTATGTACAATGAAAATTAAATATATAGGGAGGTGCTCTTGTGCCAGAAATTAGCATAATTATAGCAATTCCTGTATTAATTGTCTTAATAATAGTGGCGATATTTGTTACTAAAAGCCTTACCACAACAAGCCTAAAGAAAAGTTCTGAAGGTAAGATTGGTAACGCTGAGAACAAAGCTCGTGAGATTATTGATAATGCTGTTAAGACAGCCGAAGCTAAAAAGAAAGAATCTTTACTTGAGATTAAAGAAGAGTCCATTAAGAATAAGAATGAACTTGAGAAAGAAACCAAGGAAAGACGTCAAGAATTATCTCGTTATGAGAAGAGAGTTCTTGGTAAAGAAGAGGCTGTTGATAAGAGAAATGATGCTCTTAATAGACGTGAGAGTGAACTTTCAAAGAATGAAGACAAATTAAAACAGAAAGAAGCTAAGTTAAGTGAGTTAACAAGCCAAAAGGTACAGGAACTAGAACGAATCTCAGGATTAACCTCCGAACAAGCAAAAGAAATATTAATTCAAACTGTTAAAGATGATGTAAAAGTCGACATCGCAAAAATGATTAAAGAGCTTAATGAGCAAGCTAAGGAAGATGCAGATAAGTATGCTAGAGAAATAGTTGTAACAGCTATTCAAAGGTATGCAGCTGATAATGTGGCAGAGTCTACAATATCTGTTGTACAGCTTCCTAATGATGAGATGAAAGGGCGTATCATAGGTAGAGAAGGACGTAATATTCGTACTCTTGAAACTATGACAGGTGTAGAGCTTATTATAGATGACACCCCTGAAGCTGTTGTTCTTTCTGGATTTGATCCAGTTAGAAGAGAAGTTGCTCGTATAGCATTAGAGAAACTTATCTTAGATGGACGTATCCATCCAGCTAAGATTGAAGAAACTGTAGAAAAGGCTAGAAAAGAAGTGGACGCTAAGATTAAAGAAGAAGGTGAGGCAGCAACTCTTGAAGTTGGTGTTCATGGTCTTCATCCAGAGATAGTTAAATATCTTGGACGTATGAAATTTAGAACTTCTTATGGCCAAAATGCATTACAACATTCTATAGAAGTAGCTCAGTTATCAGGGCTTTTAGCTTCTGAGCTAGGACTTGATGTACGCCTAGCCAAAAGAGCTGGTTTATTACACGATATAGGTAAATCTATTGACCATGAGGTTGAGGGTTCTCATATTGAAGTTGGATCAGAGATAGCTAGAAAATATAAAGAAAATGAAGTTGTAATTAACTCTATTGAGTCACATCATGGAGATAAAGAACCTACAAGTTTAATATCTTGTGTTGTTCAGGCTGCAGATGCTATTAGCGCTGCTAGACCTGGTGCAAGACGAGAGACTTTGGATACATATACACATCGACTAAAACAGTTAGAAGACCTTACCAACGAATTTAAAGGTGTTGATAAGAGTTTTGCTATTCAAGCAGGTAGAGAGATTCGAGTAATGGTAGTTCCGGAACAAGTATCTGATGCAGATATGATTATTATGGCTAGGGATATTAGTAAGAAGATTGAAGATACACTTTCATATCCTGGTCAAGTAAAGGTAAACGTTATAAGAGAGTCAAGAGTGGTTGACTACGCTAAATAAAAAATTAAAGCAGATGACTGTAATAGGTCACTGCTTTTTTAGTTGCAAAAAAATATATGAAGTTGTTAAAAGGCTTTATAATAGTTTTATATTGCAAATAAACGAAAGATATATTATTATATGTTTAATAAAATTGAAAGAGGATAATTTTTGATTAAAACATTTAAAAAGGCTATTGCATTGTGCCTCGGAGGCATATTGCAATAAAAAAGCTTCCGAGGCTTTTATATTTGCAAATAAATATTAAAAAATCGGAGGACAAATAATTGAATAAAGATATAAATATTAGGCTTGAAACGGATAAGGATTATAAAATTGTAGAAAAACTTACCTTTGAAGCTTTTGAAACTGTGGATTTTCCTGGACAAAAATATACTATTGAACACTTTTTTGCATATTTATTGAGGAAGGACGCTTCTTTTGTACATGAGTTAGATTTTGTTGCCGAAGATGAAGAAGAAATAGTCGGAAATATTATGTATAATACAATTAATATTAAGGTGAATAATTGTATGAAGAATAATAAATCTATTCCTGAGAATGACGTATATTCTTGTGAGCATATATCTTCAGAGAAAAATATAAAAGAAGTTTTATCCCTTGCTTTACTTAGTGTTTTACCCAAGTTTCATAGTATGGGGATTGGTGGTAGACTTATAGAGAATAGCTTAAAAAAAGCAAAAGATTTGGGATATAAAGCAATGCTACTTCCTGGTGGATATCCTGAATACTATACTCGTTTTGGATTTAAACCGGCTAGCTTTTATGGTTTTAAATGGTTAGATGGTTCTGAACTGGATGCATTTATGGCTTTAGAGTTAGAAGAGGGATATTTAGGAAGAGCAGGCGGTAAATGGAAATTGGCAGATTTTTATAATGATTTGCTAGATGAAGAAAAATTTCGAGAGTATCAAATTAGATTTAATGAATACTAATTAATTCGGATAAGCACTCTTAGTGGGTGCTTATTCAATTTATTTATCGAAAATGAGTTTTGAGAGGAAAAGAAATTGAATTACATAGGAATTGATATTGGCTCAACTGCAGCTAAGGTGGCAGTTAGAGGAGAAAATACATTTAACTTTGTTTTACCAACGGGTTGGAACAGTAAGGAAACCACAGAATTAATTAAAGCTAAACTTTTAGAGTGGGGGATTAAGACAAAAGACAAGGATACCGTAGTTGTTTCAACTGGTTACGGAAGAAATTCAGTTGATTTTGCAGATTATATTATTACTGAGATTACTTGCCACGGAAAAGGTGGTGTTTTCTTTGCAAATGATAACTGCTCAATTATTGATGTGGGTGGTCAAGATACCAAGGTAATTATAGTAGAAGATGGTCATGTAGTAGATTTTCTAATGAATGACAAGTGTTCAGCAGGAACAGGAAGATTTCTTGAAATTATGGCAAATCGCTTAGGAATAACTCTTGAAGAACTATTTAAACTTGCCGAAGCTGGAGATTTATTGCCGATTAGCTCTTTATGTACTGTATTTGCAGAATCAGAAATCATCGGATATATTGGCGAAGGAAAAAGGCGAGAAGACATAGCTTGTGGAGTTATAGATTCGGTGGCTTCCAAAGTTGCAACTCTTGCAAATAGAAAAAATCTATCAGGAGATATAATTCTGACAGGAGGGTTAAGCGATAATACATATTTTGCAAATATCCTATCGGAGAAAATAGGTAAAAAGGTTACGGGAATTGAAGATGGAAGATTTGCTGGAGCAATAGGAGCAGCAATCTTGGCAGAGGAGAAAACATCACACTAAGTGGTGTTTTTTATTTATTGATTTTTTCTATATAGATATAAAAAATAATTATTAGACAATAGAGTTTTACAGTGATATTGTAAGGGTCGATGTGAGAAGAAATTAGTATACAAAGTTTTAAAATTGTTCGAGGAAAAGCAAAAGTGAAAGTTAAATATAAAGATAGAAGAAATACCAATTCAAAAAAATGGGATAGCTGTTATGAAAAATATGGAGAAAAAGATTTGTTACCATTTTGGATAGCAGATATGGATTTTGAAGCACCTGAAGCTGTAAAAGATGCTTTGAAGGAGTTTGTAGACTTTGGAGTTTTTGGCTATTTTGATCCGCCTAAGTCATATATAGAGTCATTTATTACTTGGGAAAGCACATATCATAATTATCAGGTTAAAGATGAGTGGATAAGATTTTCTCCGGGGGTTGTCCCGGCTATAAATTGGCTAATTCAGAGTTTAACGAAGGAAAATAATTCAATATTAATTATGACGCCTGTTTATTATCCATTTAAAGAAGCTATAGTTAATAATAACAGAAATCTTGTTGAAAATTATTTAGTTGAAAAAAATGGAAAATATATTATAGATTTTGATGATTTTGAAAATAAGATTATTGCAAATGAAGTTAAGCTTTTTATTTTTTGTTCTCCCCATAATCCAATAGGGCGTGTATGGACTAAATCAGAAATAAAGACTGTAATGGATATTTGCAAAAAACATAAAGTATATGTAATTTCTGATGAAATCCATCAAGATATTATAATGAGTGGAAATAGTCAAACACCTACAGCAACAGTTGGAGATTATGACAATATTTTAGTAACACTAACTGCAGCAACTAAGACATTTAATTTAGCTGCATGTAAAAATTCATTTGCGATAATTCCAGATGAATTCATTAGAGAGAAATTTGATAATTTCAAACAGACTATTCGTATCAATGAGGGTAACTCATTTGGATATATAGCTATAGAAAGTGCTTATAACTATGGGCGTCCTTGGTTGAATAAGGTTTTAGAAATAATTGAAAATAATTATATTGAATTTAAAGGTCTAATAACTAAGAAATTACCACTGGCAAAAGTGTTTGATTTAGAGGGAACTTACTTGGGATGGGTTGATCTTAGTGCTTATTTAGATGATAAAGAAAGTGCAGGAGAGTTCCTAAAAAATAACTGTAATCTAGCTTTTGATTATGGGGAATGGTTTAGTAGTGAGAGAAAGTACAGCAAGTATTTTAGAATAAATTTTGCAACAGATACTTCCAATGTGATTTTGGCAGCAGAAAGAATTGTAGAAATACTAGGAAAAAGGGGAAAATAATACTGATGGATAAAAACTTATATTTAAAAAATATATCTTTTTCCTATCAAGGAAGTAATCAAAGGATACTTCAGAATATAGACACTCAAATTAACAATGGAGAATTTGTATGTCTTTTAGGTCAATCAGGTAGTGGAAAAAGTACACTGTTAAGACTTTTGGCAGGTTTGGAAAAACCCACTGTTGGAAGCATTTGTTTAGACGATGAAGAAGTTCTTGGACCTTCGCTAAATCGTGGAATGGTTTTTCAAGATTATGGATTATTTCCTTGGATGAAAATAGGCGAGAATTTGGTTATTGCATTTAAACAGAAATATCCTGATAAAAGTAAAGTTGAATTAGAAAAATTAGCATATGAAATGATAGATGCTGTTGGATTAGATAAAGCTGTCTATAATAAATTTCCCAAAGAATTATCCGGAGGAATGCAACAGAGATGTGCAATTGCTCAGACATTTGGAATTAATCCATCTATTCTTTTAATGGATGAACCATTTGGGGCTTTAGATGCTGTTACAAGAGCAAGATTACAAGAGTTAGTTTTGGAATTGTGGTTAAGTGAAAAAGAAAAGAAAACAGTAGTTTTTGTTACTCACGACGTAGATGAAGCAATTTTTCTTGCAAATAGAATTATAGTATTAGGACAATCTCCGGCACATATTATATATGATGTAAAGGTTGAGAAAGATGAAAATTATAAAAGAGAAAATCAATTTGAAAATCATAAAATTTTAGAGCTTAGAAATGAATTGATAAATCAAATTAATATGGATGTATTAAGCAGAGTGGATTAATTTGAAATGTAGATTGCAAAAAAGTTTCATATAAGAGACGTGTGCTTTTTTGCAATATTTTAAATTTGTCTTAATAGGAGATTTTATTTTCAATAAAGTGACTTTGGGTAAGTATAAATGAGATTGTTTTAGTTATGTTGTAATAATTTTAAGATAGGCTATTGTAAAAAAATAGTTGTGTCTTGCTTTGTTACTTCAAATATAAAAAATGTATGTCAAAGGAGAGAAGAACAATGAAGAAAAAAATCGTTTCAGTTTTACTGGCGTGCACTATGGTTTTAGGTCTTACAGCTTGCGGTAGTGCTAAAAAGAATGATAATGGGGGAGCAAAGGAAGAAAAAACTACAACCGTAAGGTGGAATGCGGGAACTAGTGGTAATGTACTTATTACTATTGCAGAAGATAAAGGCTATTTTAAGGATGAAGGTATTAATGTTGAATTAGTACCTGCAGATGCCAATTCCGATGCACTTACAATGCTTTCAACTGGTAAAGTTGATATTGTTTCAAATGCAGGAACAAGTAATCCTCTTCAACAAATTGCATCAGGTGTTGATCTTACAATCTTTGGTGGTCATATGGTTACCGGTGCTATGCCTGTTATAGCTAAAGCAGGAACGAAGTGGAATGGAATAAAAGATTTGGTTGGTAAGAAATTTGCATGTAATCCTAGTTATTTTGCTTTTACAGGTGCACTTATGGATGCAGGAGTAAAAGATCCATTAAAAGCTGTGAATTTTGTGTCTTATACAGATTATAATGATGCATTAGCAGCTGTTAAACGTGGTGAGGTAGATTATGCTCTTATGGGAACTGGTCAAAACTATGCTGTTAAGAATATGAAAGACGTTGATATTATGTGTTACCAAAGTGATATTATGCCTAATTATTCTTGCTGTCGTATGGAATGTCAAACAAAATATTTAAAAGATAATTCTGAAACACTTCAAAAGGTTATGGTGGCTCTTCTTAGAGCACAAGATTACTATGAAGGACATAAGGATGAAGCAGTAAAACTACATGCGAAGGCAATTAATGCAGATGAAAGCTATGTTGCAGCTTATATGTTAGATGATAAACACTATAAAGTTAGCGTTGATCCATTAAAGAATTCTGTAGAACGTGCATGGAATATTCTTAGCAAAACAGGATTTTTAGATAAAAATGCATCTAAAATCAATATTGATGACCATATAAATACAGAGCTTTACTCTAAGGCTTTAAGTGAAGCTAAAGAAAAGTATGGTAAAGATTCAGCTAAATTTTATGAAGGTATGGAAACATTCTTTAATGAAAATGACAAATAGAAATATTTGCAGTTATAGAGTTAAAGAATATTAATCCAAAATTCGAGTAATATTATAAAAAGATAATAAAGGATTATAGATGTTTAATATAAAAAGATTTGCAAAGAAATATTGGATAACAGTTCTAATTTTTATTGGTTTTGTTGGACTGTATATTTTTGCAACAGATAATGATTTAGTAGATCCATATTTGTTTCCCAAGGTTAGTGCAATTGGTGATGCCTTTGCTGATAATCGCAAATTAATGTTATTGAATTTAATTTCATCAATGAAATTAATGATACCAGCCATAGCTATATCACTAGGTATTTCAATTGTTCTTGGTACTATTTTAGGGATGAAACCCTATCTAAGAGATGCCTTGTATCCAGTTATTTATACTTTTAGTGTAGTTCCATCCATTTTGTTATCTCCATTTGTTTTGCTGATGTCACCTAATTTTTGGGTAGCCTCACTTTTCTTGATTGTATACGGAACAGTATGGGGAACTCTATTTGCAACGATTACCGGGATTATGACAATAGATAAAAGATATTTGGATAAAGCTGCCACATTAGAATTAAAGGGATTTAGGAAATTAATTAAGGTGATTTTACCTGCAGCTAGTCCCTCTATATTATCTGGTTTTGTTAATTCTCTTAGAAGCACATTTGTTATGCTGGTTTATGCGGAAATGTATGGTTCGCAATATGGAATGGGATTTTTCGTAAAGAAATATGCTGAGTTTGGTTTATATGATAGAACTTGGGCAGGGTTTTTATTTATGGTTGTTGTTTTAGTTATAGTAATGCAGATTTTTGAGCATATTAAAAAACGGTTGCTTGATTGGACGACGGGATAAAAAATTCCTTTAAAAGAAAAAAATTTGTTATTAACAATGCTGTATAAATGGTTGTATTTTAGAAAACTAATTAGACAGTTACAAGAAATTGGCATAGTATTATATTATGAGAAGTAAACTTCTCATGATAAAGCATAAATGCTTTATCAGTTTTGATAAATCAAAACTAATATAAATAGCTCAAACCTATGGTTTTCGCTAAATTACTTGTTCAAAAGCATACCTCCTTCGGAGGAACGTTTTTGAACTTCGTATAATTTATATTATCAAAATAACCCTGATAGTATTTATTGTGTTATATAAATTTTAACGATAAAAAGGATTTTAATGAAGGAGGAACTTATGGAATTAGTAAAGGATTTACCAGAGGTCTTTGATGAGTTTTCAGAGCAAAGACAAAAGAGCTTTTTAACAGTTAAGGAACTAAAAGATAAGGGTGTTCCTGTTGTAGGTGCGTACTGTACTTATTTTCCACAGGAAATAGCTATGGCTATGGGAGCAGCAACTATTGGATTATGTTCTACATCTGATGAAACAATTGCTGAGGCAGAAAAGGATTTGCCCAAAAATCTTTGTCCGTTAATTAAATC
>JAISGP010000021.1 GCA_031263035.1 Lachnospiraceae bacterium
AATTCTTCTTTAGAAAATGTCACTATGCTGCCTTGGCTCAGTAGGTAGAGCGTCGCCTTGGTAAGGCGGAGGTCGGCGGTTCAAATCCGCTAGGCAGCTTTTTTTAATTGAATTTTTTAAAATCTAAAGCTAAATTTAATTTTTTATACAAGACTTTTTTGAAAAAAGGTGTATAATGTAAGGAGTAATGCTTTTAGAAAATTTTAGCTAGAATATGTAACATGGGAGGATAATTTTATGTCATTTAATTACTCAAAATTTAAAAAGAATATGATTAGAATAATTGGGGTTTTTGCAATATGTCTTAGTTTTATTCTAATTAGTTCAGTTTCTAAGGCAGAAGGTATAACAGCCAGTGAAAGCCTTAATATAAGTAGCCAAAACAAAGGTGCAAATCCTATAAATGCATATGGTATTGGTGATGATGGATTAATGTATCATTATGATGGTGAAGGAAACGGTACCCTTGTAACTAATTTAAATGTATTTGTTGGAAATGTAGGATATTCTGTAGATGCAACAAGTCATCCTACCAAACTTAACGGTTTTCAGACGGTAGACAATGCTAAGTATTACTTTAATAATGGAGCTGTTCAGTATGCTAATTCTAAAAGAATAATAAGTGGATATGGTTATTCTTTTGATTCAAACGGAAAAGCCACAACAATTAAGGCATCTTCATTAGTTAAAATTGGTAATCTTTATTACGGATTTGCAAGTAATGGTCAAGTTTTAAAGGGTGGTCCACATAGATTAGCTAATGGATATTACTATTATTTTTATTCAACAGGCGGTCGTGTTAATACTAATCCTTTAAAAGGTGCCCAGAAAATAGGCGGCTATACTTATGTATTTAATGCAAAAGGAAATGGAATGTACAAAAGTACATTTGTTAAAGCAACAAATGGAAGATATTATTTCCTTAGAAGTAATGGTCGTGCTTACACAAATCTTTTCTATTATGTAAAAAGTAAAAAAGAATATAGATATTTTGGACCTAATGGAGATATGTATGTTGGACTTAAGAAGATAGGTAATTATTACTATTACTTTAATAATTCTGGATATATGTATCGTAAAGGTTCTGGAACAATAGGTAAAAACTATTATTATTTTAAAACTGGTGCATTGAAAAATGGTGCAGGTAGAATGTATCGTAACACTTGGGTTAAATTTAAAAGTGGATATAGATACTATCAAAACAATGGTAAAGCAATAAAAGGTTTATATAAAAATGCTAAAGGTGTATATTATTATTTCTCTAGCAAAGGTTATAGATATAATAATCTAATTATTGATATTAAAGGAAATCTTTATAAATTTGGGAAAACAGGTAGAGGCGTAAAATATGCCTTAACTAATAAAAAATGGATTGAAGTTGATATTTCAAAACAAACCATTTACTTAAGAAAAGGTTCTAAAGCATATAAAACTTGGCTTTGTTCAACAGGAAGATATGGAAATGATACACCTTATGGAATATTTAAAATCGGAATTAAGAGTGCATTAAGTACATATGTAGGAGATGGATATACAACACCTAATGTAGCTTGGAGTTCATTCTTTATTGGAACAAGCTATGCAATTCATGGTTGTTATTGGCACAGTAACTGGGGTCATAGAATGAGCCATGGTTGTATAAATCTTCCAAATAGTAAAGCAAAATATGTATATCAAAACTGGGGTTCTATCGGAACTATGATTTGGATACATGCGTAAGGAGTAAGATGGATAAACTTAAAGGAATAGTTGTAGACAGCTGTTGCGATTTAACACCGGAACTTAGGTTGTCTCCCTATATTGAGATGGTGCCCCTTAAAATAATGGTTGATGGAAGCAATGAATATACAGATGATGGTTCAATAGAAATTACTGAACTATTAAGTGATATTGCAGCATCTAAGAAAGCTGTTCATACCTCATGTCCAACTGTAGAAGAATATTATACAGCTATGGAAAAATATGATGAAGTATATGTTGTTACACTTTCAGACAAATTAAGTGGTTCACATAATACTGCAAATATTGCAAAGGATAATTTATTAGAAGAATATCCTAATAAAAAAGTCCATATATTTGATTCAAAAAGTGCTTCTGCTGGGGAATTATTGATTTTATTACAATTAATAGATTATATTAATGAGGATACTCCCTTTGATTTAATTGTAAAAAATACAGAAAACTTTATTTCTAAAATGCATACGTTATTTGTATTAGAAGATTTAAGTATTCTTAGAAAGAATGGTCGACTAGGAAAAGTTACTGGGCTTCTAGCCAGCATGCTGAATTTCTGTCCTATTATGTCAGATAATGGAGATGGGGAGATTATGGCATTAAGCAAAGTTAGAGGTATTAAGAAATCTTTAGCTAAATTAACAGATATAGTAGCCACCATGACTGAAAACTATGCTGAAGGTAGTTTAAGGCTAGTTATATCTTATTGTAACTGTTTAGAGAGGGCTAATAAGCTTAAAGCAGTTATTCAAGAAAAATGTAAAGCTTTTAATGAAATTAAACTTTTCCATACGGGAGGGTTATCATCTACCTATGCAAATGATGGTGGAATAATTCTTGCATTTTCATTGTAATTTTCATGGTTATATTGTAAATGGAATTGAGTTTATATAGGGATAATGATATAATTATTTGTCATAGTAAACAAGAGTAGTATTACTCTTGTTTTCTTATGTTAGATGATAGGAGAATAATATGACTATTAAAAATGAGATACTTCAAAAAATCGAAGATAGTTATCCTAAATTTAGTAAAGGTCAACGTAAAATAGCAGAATTTATTAGAAAAAATTACGATAAAGCTGCATTTCTTACTGCTGCAAGAATGGGAGTTGAAATTGGAGTAAGTGAATCTACTATTGTTAGATTTGCAACTTCCATTGGATATGATGGATATCCTTCTATGCAAAAGGCTCTAGGAGAATTAGTCAGAACTAAGCTTACTTCTATTCAAAGAATGGAAGTTACTTATGGTAGAATTACTCAGGGAGAGATTTTAGAAAATGTTCTTCAAGCAGATATTGATAAAATTAAGCAGACTCTAGGAATAATTAGCCATGATGTTTTTGAAGAAGCTGTTAATACAATATTAGCAGGAAGAAAAGTTTATATTATTGGAATAAGAAGTTGTGCACCACTAGCCAATTTTTTGGCTTTTTATTTAAATCTTATTTTAGATGATGTAATACTTGTTTCCACTAACAGTGCTAGTGAGATTTTTGAACAGTTAATTAATATAAATAAGGATGATGTTATTATTGGAATTAGCTTTCCAAGATATTCTATGAGAACATTAAAGGCTTTGGAGTTTGCATCCAATAGACGTGCTAAAGTTATAACCCTTACTGATAGTGTTCATTCACCAATGACAATATATTCTTCTTGCAATTTAATTGCTAAATCTGATATGGCATCTATTGTAGATTCTCTTGTAGCACCTTTAAGTGTTGTTAATGCTTTAGTAGTTGCCTTAAGTATGAAAAAACAAGATACTGTAATTAAAACCCTAGAAACTCTTGAGAAAATTTGGGATGAATATCAGGTATATACTAAAGATGAACTTGATGTTCCGCGAGATGATGTAAGTCTAAATAATATTACAATAGAAAAAGATTAAGAGGTGGAATGAAGAAAATATTAATAATTGGTGGTGGAGCTTCAGGAATGATGGCAGCAATAGAAGCTTCTAAAATGGGTAACCAAGTACATATATATGAAAAGAATGAAAAATTAGGTAAAAAACTTTTTATAACAGGCAAGGGACGTTGCAATTTTACAAATAATTGTAATACCGACGAAATGTTAAAAAGCATATATAGAAATCCCAGATTTATGTATGGCTCTTTAAATGATTTCAGTAATGAGGACTGTATTAAGTTTTTTGAAAGCCTCAATTTGAAAACAAAGGTTGAAAGAGGCAATAGGGCATTTCCCTTAAGTGATAGAAGTTCTGATATAATAAAAGCTTTAAAAGATGAACTAAAAAGAAGGAATGTATCTATACATCTCAACTTACAGGTAAAAGATATAAATTATACAGAAGATAAAATTTTTTCTCATATTATTTTGAATAATGGGGAGAAGATAGAGGGTGACATTTGCATTATTGCAACTGGAGGGTTATCTTATCCAACTACAGGTTCTACAGGCGATGGATATAGATTTGCTAAAAAATTAGGACATGAAATAACTGATACCTATCCATCTTTAGTACCTATAGAAGTGAAAGAACCGTGGGTTAGTTATCTTCAAGGTTTATCCCTAAAAAATGTTAAACTTATAGTTCCAAATACTTCCAAAAAGAATAAATTCATTTATAATGAATTTGGTGAAATGATGTTTACTCATTTTGGTATTACCGGACCTTTGGTTTTATCATTATCAGCTCTTGTTGGTGAGTATTTAAAGAATGAACCCCTTAAAGCTTATATAGATTTAAAACCAGCTTTATCCTTTGATGAATTAGATAGTCGTATTTTAAGAGATTTTCATGAATTTGCAAATAAAAGTTTTAAAAATTCCCTTTCAAAACTTTTACCTTCTAAGATTATTCCTATAATTATAATGTTATCTGAGATTAATGAAGATAAGAAAGTTCATGATATAACTAAAGAAGAAAGGGAAAAGTTAGTTTATTTAATCAAACATTTCGAAATAACCCTTACTAAACTTCGAGGCTATAATGAAGCGGTTATTACACGTGGTGGTGTAAATGTTAAGAAAATCAATCCTAAAACTATGGAGTCTCGTTTAGTTAAAAATATATATTTTGTTGGTGAAGTACTGGATTTAGATGCATGTACAGGTGGCTTTAATTTACAGATTGCATGGTCAACAGGATATTCATGTGGTCTACATTTAGGAGATTAAATATGAAAATTGCTTTAATAGTAGCCTTCTCTGTTGGAGGAGCAACAATATTTGGTGTTTTATTAGGTTTTCTCTTTAAAAATATACCACATAAATTCCATGATGCCATATTAGGCTTTGCAGCCGGTGTTATGCTTGGTGCAGCTATAATTGGTTTAATTCAACCATCAATGGAATATGGAAATATCTGGGTAACTCTAATTGGAATTGTTGTTGGAGTTGTTTTCTTAAATTTAGCTGATAAATTAACTCCTCATCTTCATGTGATTACCGGAATGGATAAGGAGAAACATAGAGAAAAACAAAGCCATATAAATAAAGTTATGCTTTTTGTTATGTCTATTGCTATTCATAATCTTCCTGAAGGTTTAGCCGCTGGTGTAGGTTTTGGTGGTGGAGATTTAGGTGATGCAATAACAGTTGCTTTAGGTATTGCATTGCAGAATATTCCAGAAGGTATGATAATTGTATCTCCGTTGATTATTGCAGGTGTTCCTAAACTTAGGGTTTTTCTTATTGCAAGTTTCACAGGAATAATTGAAATATTTGGAACATTAGTGGGATATTCAGCAGTAAGTATTTCCACTGCAATTTTACCTTTTGCATTAGCATTTGCAGGAGGAACTATGCTATATATAATTAGTGATGAGATGATTCCGGATACTCATAGTCATGGATTTGAAAAGCAAGCCACGTATTCATTAATTGGTGGTTTTATGTTAATGTTAGTAATGAATTTTTACTTGGGATAATAATTAAAATATTTAAATGATTTATAAGGAAGTTAAATAGAAAATCTTATTTAGTTGAAGAAACTTGCTTTAGTTTTTTATACAACAATAGTTTTGAAGTTCTTGAAACAAAAGACTTTATTTAAATATTATATTGAAATATTTTGAATTAAAAATTCTTGTTCTTTTTGTGGGAGGATAATTTGGTTAAAAGTCAAGTTGTAATACCTAGCGGTCATGAAGGAAATATATTAGGTCCTTTTGACAAATATTTAAAAAAATTAGAAAATGTTTTCCATGTTGATATTATAAACAGGGGTGACGGATTAAATATAATTGGAGAAGAAAAAAGTGTTTCTCTAACTGTGGGAGTTTTGAATACCTTAATTGAAAAATCTCTTGGTGATAATATTATAGATGATCAAGTAGTAGATTATATAATGGAACTTTCAAAAGAAGGTAGTGATGAAGATATTTCTGCCTTAGATAAAGATATTATTAGCTATACAGTTTCAGGCAAGCCTATCAAACCTAAAACTCATGGTCAAAAGAAATATGTTGACTCAATTAAAAAGAATATAATTACTTTTGGAATTGGACCTGCCGGAACTGGTAAAACTTATCTTGCAATGGCAATGGCAATTAATGCCTTTAAAAATGAAGAAGTTGAAAGAATTATTTTAACTAGACCTGCCATTGAAGCAGGAGAAAAACTGGGATTTTTACCTGGGGATTTGCAAAGTAAAATTGATCCATATTTGAGACCACTATATGATGCATTGTATCAAATAATGGGTGCCGACAGTTTTATTAAAAATTCCGAAAAAGGATTAATTGAAGTTGCTCCTTTAGCCTATATGAGAGGAAGAACTTTGGATAACTCTTTTATTATTTTAGATGAAGCTCAAAATACAATGCCGGCTCAAATGAAAATGTTTTTAACTAGAATTGGATTTGGTTCTAAAGTAGTAGTAACTGGAGATAATACTCAAAAAGATTTGCCATCAGGTCAAATAAGTGGATTAGATGTTGCTATTAAAGTAGTTGAAAATATTGAAGATATAGCTATTTGCAAGCTCACATCTAAGGATGTAGTAAGACATCCTCTTGTTCAAAAAATAGTAAATGCCTATGAAAAATATGAAGCTAAAAATAGTTATAAAGAGAACAGAGGAAAGAAATTTACAGATAAAAATAGAAAACATAGATAGTAATTTTTAAAGATTAATATACATTATTTTGCTTAAGTGTGCTTTAAGCAATAAGCATTAATAAAAGTATTTAATGAAAGTTTTGATTTAAGGGAGTATTATGATTATTGATTGGATGGAAGAGTTAGGAGAAGAGAGTCTAACTTTTGATTATAAAGATATTGCAAATAGGGTTATAGAAGCAACTTGTGATTATGTAAAATGCCACTATGAAATTTCAGTTGAAATAGGGTTAGTTGATAATGAAAATATTTGCATAATTAATAATGAATATAGAAATATAGATAAACCTACAGATGTACTATCTTTTCCAATGAATGATATAGTTCCTCCTGCTGATTTTTCTAATGAGGCTAATTTTTCTTTTGATCCAGATACAGGAGAGCTTATTCTTGGTGATATAATAATTTCCAAGGAGAAAGTAAAATCTCAAGCAGAAGAGTTTGGACATAGTGAAATACGAGAATATGCTTTCCTCATCACTCATTCAATGTTACACCTTTTTGGATATGATCATATTGACGAAGATGAAAGAAAAAATATGGAAAGTATACAAAAAAAAATATTACAAAATCTTAATATCCTTCGTTAATGAATGATGTGAAAAATGAAAATAGCTTATTGAAAAATAAGATAAAATATAGATTTGGAGCTTTAAAACATGGCTAAGAAAAAAAAGAAGAACTTTTTAGTTCAGGGGTCTATTCTTGCCTTTGCAGGAATTATTTCTCAAGTTATTGGACTAATATATCGTATACCACTTATTAATATAATTGGTTCTGAAGGAATGGGGTATTACAACGTAGCTTTTTCAATTTATACAGTTGCTTTAATGCTAACATCCTATAGTTTACCTCTTGCAGTGTCTAAATTAGTATCTGCAAGAATAGCAGAAAGAAAATTTAAAGAAGCTAATAGAATGTTTAAATGTGCATTATCATTTGCAATTATTGCAGGTGGTTTTATGACTGTAATTATCTATTTTGGATCTGATTTTATTGCATCTAAAATTATGTCTATGCCTAAATCAACATATGCCTTATCTGTTCTAGCACCTTGTATTGTTATTGTTTCTATTCTAGGAGTTATGCGAGGTTTCTTTCAAGGTAATGAATCTATGATTCCAACTGCCATGTCTCAGGTTTTGGAGCAAATAATTAATGCTATTACAAGTATAGTTGCCGCATATTTTCTTTTTAGAATCGGATTTGCATATTATGATAAATCTAAAGATCCACTTGGAATGGCAGCTGCTTATGCTGCGGCAGGGGGAACTCTTGGTACTTTAGCTGGAGCATTAACATCTTTAGTTATTTTAGTGTTAATCTATTACGCTTTTAGAAGTGTATGGAGACGAAGAGTTAAAAATGACAGACATAGATTAACTCAGAAAAAAGCTGATAGTTATAGAATCCTTATGTCAACAATTGGTCCTGTTATATTAAGTGCAACAGTTTATAATATTACTGATTTTATAGATAGCGGATTATTCTCAAATATTATGCACTGGCAGGGAAATGACAGAGGTGGATATGCCAGTCTTCTTGGAATGATGGGAGGGCAGTATAATACTTTAATAAATGTGCCTATTGCATTTGCGGCAGCCCTTGGCTCTTCTCTTATTCCATCTTTAACTCGTTCAATACACGAAAAAAATAAAAAGCAAATTAGAAATAAAATTCAGACTGTTACTAGGTTTAATATGTCCATAGCTATTCCTTGTGCCGTTGGTTTTATAGTTCTAGCAAAACCAATTATGGATTTGTTGTTTTTTACAGAAGATAACGTTATACCTGGACGTATGCTTCAAATAGGTGGAATTTCAGTTGTCTTTTTCTGCTTATCAACTGTTACAAATAATGTACTTCAAAGTTTTGATGATATGATGACTCCAGTTAAAACCGGAGCAATAGCATTGCTTATTCATGTGGTTTCTTTGATTATTATGTTAACAGTATTTCAGTGGAATATTTACGGAGTAATTATTAGTAAAATTATTTTTGCAGGTTCAATTTGTATACTAAATTCTCATGCAATTAGAAGGAAAATAGGTTATTATCAAGAAACAAGGAGAACCTTTATTATTCCTATTATTTCTGCAGTTATTATGGGTATTGTAGCTGGGTTTACTCATTTCTTTTGTATACTATTTATTAATCCAATTATTGCAACATTAATTTCTCTTATATTTGCAGTAATTACATATATTATTGCTATACTATTATTAGGCGGGTTAACTAAAGATGAAATATATGAAATGCCAAAGGGTGAAAAGCTAGTTAAGATTTTTACTAAATTACACTTACTACATTAAGGAGCATTATGAAAAAAACTAAACCAATTAAGAAAGTTGCTTTAATCCATGCACTTCCAAGTGTTGGAAAAGCATCCCTTACAAATATGTTACCTATTCTTTCATATATGGAAATAGAAGCTTGTCCAATTCCTACAGTAATTATGTCTACTAACACTGGCAAATATGGAAAACCTGTAATGCGTTTTACAGATGGACAATACTTAATAGATGCAGCAAATCACTATTTAAAAGAAGATGTTCATTTTGATATGATATTTATTGGATATATTGGAGATATTAAGCTTATTGAAGGAATAAAATATTTCATTAGAAGATTTCCTAAAACTCCAGTAGTTTTTGATCCGATTATGGGAGATAATGGTCATTATTACAGTAATTTCTCTGATGATTATGGAAAAGCTTTACTTGGTTTAATGAAAGAGGTAGATTTAATTCTGCCAAATTTAACTGAAAGTTTACTCTTGATTAGTGCTCATGACCCTAAAATAGAGGATATTGCTGATTTTTCAGAGACTAATTTTAATAATAGTCAAATGATTGAAATGACTAAGTATTTGCAAGGTTTAGGTTCTAAAAATGTTATAATAACAAGTATAACTGATGGAAGAAAAAAGAAAGGTGTAGCTGTTTATTATAATCAGAATTTTGAATTTATTTTAAGTGCGTCAGACATCGAAACGAAAACTCATGGAACAGGAGATTGCTTTGATGCAGTATGTATTGGATGTATTCTTAGAGGACTTTCTATTGCTGAGGCAGCCAAAAAGGCAGACTATTTTGTTACTAAACTAATTGAAGAATCAAATAAATATGACTATCCAACTAGAGAAGGATTATTAGTTGAAAAGGCTCTTAAATATTTAGATGAAATATAATTAAAACATGAAAATAATTTTTATGAGTATATAGTTATGGCTATAAATATTTATAATGAGAAGTTTAAGTTCTCATGACAAAGAATAAAGGATATATCAGTTTTGTTAAATCAAAACGAATAAAATAAATTGTATAAAATACTAAAAATGGAGAAAATATGGATAATATAAAAATTGATAGAATAAATACTTTAGCCCATAAACAAAAATCAGTTGGCTTAACAGAGGAAGAGAAGTTAGAGCAGGCAGAGCTTAGAAAAGAATATATTGCTAATATTAAAGCAAGTCTTCGAGGGCATTTAAATAATATTTCAATAAAAGAAAAAGATGGAAGTATTACAGATTTAGGGAAGAAATACGGTGGGAAATAAAATGATAAATAAGTTTGATTTTGATGAAGGGAAAATACCGTCTATAGAACCTGATAGACAGTATTTTTTTATAGAAGAAGTAAAAAAGAAGATTAAAAATATTGAAAGTGATATAGGTCATCCTTTAACTTATTGTGTAACTACCTTTGGTTGCCAAATGAACGCCAGAGATTCTGAAAAGTTAGAGGGAATACTTAAAGAAGTAGGATTTGTAAAAGAAAGTGAAGAAGCTGCAGATTTTGTTATTTTTAATACTTGTACTGTAAGAGAAAATGCAAATGACAAGCTTTATGGAAGACTTGGACGTTTAAAATCTTCTAAAAAAACTAATCCTCATAAAATGATTGCTTTATGTGGATGTATGATGCAAGAACCTTCTGTTATTGAAAAAATAAAACAAAGTTATCATTATGTGGACCTTATTTTTGGAACTCATAATATATATAAATTTGCAGAATTATTATATTACTCTTTGATTTCTGATAGAGTGGTAATAGACATATTAAAAGATACTGATAAGATAGTAGAAAATTTACCTGTTGAAAGAAAATATCCTTTTAAATCAGGTGTAAATATTATGTTTGGTTGTAATAATTTCTGTAGTTATTGTATAGTTCCTTATGTAAGAGGAAGAGAAAGAAGCAGAGAGCCTGAAGCTATTATAAAAGAGATTAAATCTTTAGTTGCTGACGGTGTAACTGAAATAATGTTACTTGGTCAAAATGTTAATTCCTATGGTAAAAATTTAGATAATCCTATTACATTTGCAAAACTTTTAGAAGAAGTAGAAAAAGTTGAAGGTTTAAAGAGAATTCGTTTTATGACATCTCATCCAAAAGATTTATCTGATGAATTAATTGAAGTAATGTCTAAGAGTAAGAAAATATGCAAACAACTTCATTTACCTGTTCAATCAGGAAGTGATAATATCCTGAAGAAAATGAATAGACATTATTCTAAGGAAAGTTATTTGGAATTAGTTTCTAAACTTAGAAAAAAAGTACCGGATATTGAATTTACAACAGACATAATTGTTGGTTTTCCCGGTGAAACTGAAGAGGATTTCTTAGAAACCCTAGACTTGATAAAAAAAGTTCGTTATATTAGTGTATTTACATTTATATACTCTAAAAGAACCGGAACTCCTGCTGCAACAATGGAGAACCAGGTGGATGAAGATATAATTAAAGACAGATTTAATCGTTTATTAAAAGAAGTTAGCCAGATTGGTAATGAAGAAACCTGTAAATATCAAGGTAAAACATATGAAGCATTAGTAGAAGGTATAAGTGAACATGATCCTTCTTTAGCTTCTGGAAGATTATCTAATAATGTTTTAGTTCACTTTAAAGGGAATTCTGAATTAATTGGTCAATATGTAAATGTTAGTCTTGATGAATGTAAAGGTTTTTATTTTATGGGGTCATTAGTATGATGGAAATAGATGAAACTAAATTATCTCCGATGATGAAGGAGTATCTTAAAACAAAAAGAGAATATCCAGATTGTATACTTTTTTATAGATTAGGTGATTTCTATGAAATGTTTTTTGATGACGCTATTTTGGTTTCAAAAGAACTAAATATTACACTTACAGGTAAATTATGTGGCTTAGATGAACGGGCACCTATGGCAGGTGTCCCTTATCATGCTGTGGACTCTTATTTAAGTAAGCTTGTTGCAAATGGACATAAGGTAGCTATATGTGAGCAAATGGAAGATCCTGCCCTTGCAAAAGGTTTAGTGCGACGAGAAGTAATTAGAATTGTTACTCCCGGAACTAATTTAGATACGGATTATTTGGATGAAACTAAGAATAATTATTTAATGACTATTGTTTATATGATTGATAAATTTGGATTTGCATTATCGGATATTAGTACAGGGGATTTTAAAGTATCTGAAGCAGATTCAGCAGATAAATTATTAGATGAGATTACTATGTATTCTCCTTCAGAAATAATTTGCAATGAGGCTTTTCTTATATCTGGTATAAATATTGACAATATAAGAGATAAAGCTTCAGTTACTACTCTCGATAATTCATATTTTGATGAAAAAGAAAGTGGTGAAATACTATCTAAGCAATTTGAATATCAAGATTTAGTCCCATTAGAAGATTATCCTTGCGGTATTATTGCCGCAGCTGCCCTTATTAAATATATTAAAGAAACTCAAATAGATTTTTCTATAGATCAAATTCGTCACGTAAAAACATATAATTCAACTTCTTATATGCATATAGATAGGGCAACAAGGATTAACCTAGAATTAACTGAAACTATAAGAGATAAAAATAAAAAAGGTTCTCTTTTATGGGTGCTAGATAAAACCAAAACTGCTATTGGTGCAAGAAAACTAAGGCAAATTGTAAAACA
>JAISGP010000030.1 GCA_031263035.1 Lachnospiraceae bacterium
ACTAAACTTCAAACATTAAATCTCCATAGCTTGGCATTGGCCATACAGATTTATCTACTATCATCTCAAGTTCATCTACTGGTTCACGAAGATTTTCCATTGCTTCTGTTACAGTAAATTTAAAGTAACGAGCTTGTTCTTCCCCTTCTTCTTTACCTGCTGCTGCTTCAATATCTTCTTGAAGAATTGCAAGAGCTTTTTTAGCTGCTCTTAGCAAATCATTTACCTGATTTAAATCATCCATCTGAACATCAAAGTCTGCACCAATTTGTTGAAGTGCAAGAACAGTTTCAGCTAAAGTCTTTGTATAACCGGTAACAGCCGGAAGAATAAGTTTTGAAGCAATATCACTCATAGCACGAGCTTCAATATTTATAGCTTTTGAGTAATTCTCATATTTAATTTCTGCTCTGGCTTGTAGCTCAGCTTCATTATAAACACCATATTTGCCAAATAATTTAATAGCTTTATCTGAAACAAGAGATGGAATAGCTTCAACCATAGACTTAATATTTGGAAGACCACGTTTCTCTGCTTCTTTTACCCATTCATCAGAATATCCGTCACCATTATAGATAATTCTCTGATGTTCCTTTGCATATTGTGCTATTAGTTTAACTACATCTTCTTCAAAGTTATCTGATTTTTCTAGTATATCACAAGCCTGTGCAAATGCATCTGCAACTATTGTATTTAATACAATGTTAGGGCTTGCAAGAGAATCGCGAGAACCAACCATACGGAATTCGAATTTATTACCTGTAAATGCAAATGGAGAAGTTCTATTTCTATCTGTTGCATCTTTTCTAAAGTTAGGAAGTGATGTAACTCCAGAATTAAGATGACCACCTTTAATACTATGTGAAGCAGTTCCTTCTTTAATAATCTGATTGATTACATCTTCAAGTTGTGAGCCAAGGAAAACTGAAATAATTGCCGGAGGTGCTTCATTTGCACCAAGACGATGGTCGTTTCCTGGGTCAGCTGCACTTTCACGAAGAAGGTCTGCATTTTCATCAACAGCTTTTAAAATACAAGTTAAAACAAGTAAAAATTGTGTATTTTCATGAGGAGTTTTACCTGGGTCAAGAAGGTTCTTTCCTTCATTTGAAGTAAGTGACCAGTTGTTATGCTTACCTGAACCATTAACTCCATCAAATGGTTTTTCATTTAGAAGACATTTTAAACCGTGGCGACAAGCAACACGTTTTAAAGTCTGCATAATAATTTGATTGTGGTCAACTGCCACATTTGCTTCTGCAAATATAGGTGCAAGTTCATGTTGTGCCGGAGCTACTTCGTTATGTTGAGTTTTAGATGGAACGCCAACTCTCCAAAGTTCCTCATTAACTTCTTTCATAAATCCGGCAACTCTTTGTCTTATAGTTCCAAAATAATGATCATCAAGTTCTTGTCCTTTAGCCGGCATTGAACCAAAAAGAGTACGTCCTGTATAGATAAGGTCTTTTCTCTGTTTAAATTTCTCTGCATCTACTAAAAAGTATTCTTGCTCTCCACCAACTGAAGGTGTTACTCTTGTAGCTCCTTCATTTCCAAATAGATGTAGAAGTCTTACTGATTGCTCGCAAATAACTTGCATTGAACGAAGAAGTGGGGTCTTTTGATCCAAAGCTTCTCCATTATATGATGAAAATGCTGTAGGTATGCATAGTGTTGCACCTGCTGCATCATGTCTAATAAATGCCGGTGATGTAGCATCCCAAACTGTATATCCTCTAGCTTCAAATGTAGAACGAAGTCCTCCTGATGGAAAACTTGAACCATCTGGCTCGCCCTTTATTAATTCTTTTCCTGAAAAAGTCATAAGAACTTTTCCACTTTTTAGAGGAACAGAAATAAATGAGTCGTCCTTTTCAGCAGTAAGTCCTGTAAGTGGTTGGAACCAGTGAGCGAAATGAGTTGCACCCTTTTCAATGGCCCATTCCTTCATCTCATGAGCAATTACATCAGCAGTATCAATATCAATCTCTCCGCCTTCATCAATTATCTTTCTAAGTTTTTGGTAAGTTTTCTTAGGAAGCCTTTCCTGCATAACAGTGTCATTAAAAACATCTTCGCCAAATATTTTTGCAACATTCGTATTTTCCATAACTGCTCCTCCTGATTTTGTTTTTGAAATATCGTATTTCAAATATTTCATTTTCTAAATTCCACTTTTATTTTTAGTGATGTAATATCTGTACTTATTTTCACCAGAGAAATCTAATAAATATATATGTGATTAAACAAATAATAACTTTAGTTTTGAAAGTTATTCCCAAAATAAATATTTTCAAAATGTATTTTTTGAAAGATTGATTTTGAAAAAATGCAATTTTCAAATTCTATCCCATCAACTAAAAATAAATACTCTAATAGTTTACCCTATGAAGATTATTTTATCAATCATAATAATTTACAAAATCTTTTGTATTTAAATAAAAGCATTGTACAAAAAAACCACGTTTTTTAAACTATTAATAAAAAAAATGCCTATTGACATTTTTTTCAATAGTATTCTATCACAATGTAATTATTTATCAATACAAGGCCTTTATTTAAAACAATCTTTTTCTTCTATACAAAGGTATTCTCCGCAAGGAGAACTTTCCTTTAAAAAAAGCATAACTTCCGCGGAAGTTATGCTTTTGCAATTCTCATATTCTTTATGCTTTACCGATAGAGCCGAACCATTCCATTTTCTCTTTAACCTTAGCACAAATTGCATCATATCCTGGTTTAAGAAGTTTTCTTGGATCATATCCTTTACCTTCTCTATCTTTTCCAGCTTCAATATATTCTCTTGTAGCTTCTGCAAATACAAGTTGGCATTCTGTATTAACGTTAATCTTAGCTACTCCAAGTTTTATAGCTTTTTGAATTTGATCATCAGGTATACCTGTACCACCATGAAGTACTAATGGCATATCTCCTGTTAATTGTTGGATTGCATCAAGAGTTTCAAAGCTAAGTCCTGGCCAATTAGCTGGATATTTACCATGAATATTACCAATACCAGCTGCAAGAATATCTACTCCAAGGTCAGCAATCATCTTACATTCCTTAGGATCTGCAAATTCTCCGGCTCCTACAACTCCGTCTTCTTCTCCACCAATAGAACCAACTTCTGCTTCTACTGAAATGCCTTTTTCATGACAAACTTTAACGATTTCTTTTGTCTTAGCAACATTTTCCTCAATATCATAATGAGAACCATCAAACATAATAGAAGTAAATCCTGCTTCAATACACTTGTAAGCTCCCTCATATGTTCCATGATCAAGATGAAGAGCAACCGGAACTGTAATTCCAAGTTCAGCATCCATAGCCTTAACCATAGCTGCTACTGTCTTAAATCCGCCCATGTACTTACCAGCACCCTCTGAAACACCAAGAATAACAGGTGAATTCAACTCCTGTGCTGTGTTTAAAACTGCTTTAGTCCACTCAAGGTTGTTAATGTTGATTTGAGCTACTGCATAGTGTCCAGCCTTAGCTTTCTGACACATTTCCTTAACTGATGTTAACATATCGTACCTCCTAAGAATATAATATTAAGTTATAAGCCATCTCCTCCCATACACGGTGTATGAAATCTCTCCGTATAAAAATGACCTAAAATCAACCTAAGTCTGATTATATCAAAAATAATTAAATATTTCCATAATATCCCAAGATATCTTTTTATCTTCACAAAATCATATTACCAGTACTATAAAATATCAAGTCAAAACAGTATTCTCAGCTAAAAAATAAAGCCAGCCTTTCCCCCACCTTTATCAATGTCAGGCAAAAATATAATACTAGCACTATGCATTATCAAGCCCAAAAAATCTTTTCCTCAGCTAAAATCAAAACCTACCTTCCCCTCACCCTCTATCAATGTCAGGCAAAAATATAATACTAGCACTATGGCATTAGAATAATTTCGTTGTGACGAGCACGATGCCCGGAACGTTCGGCGACTGTCTGAGCGCAGCGAGTTTCGCTAAGAACGTTCCCTACTAGGCGAGTGCAAGGAGCAGAAATTATTCGAGCCATAAGTACTAGTATTATAATTTTGCCGTAACATTAATAACGTTTTCCTACCCAACCATAAACCCATACCTCAAAGGATCATTACCATCAACTAAATAAGTCGCAACACCAGTTACATTTGCATACCCTGTAATCTGAGGAATAACTGCCGCGTATTCCCCAACCTTACATTCACTCAAAATAACACCTCTAAATTGACTGCCCAAAAAACTTTCATTTATAATCTCTTCACCTATCCCTATCTCTTTTCTTGCATAAAGCATCCCAAGCTTAGCACTTGTTCCTGTTCCGCAAGGAGACCTATCTGCCTGATTATTCCCAAAAATAACCACATTTCTCATGGTATTCTTAGGATCATCTGGTGGACCATAAAATTCGCATACATCTATACTTGTAATATCAACCTCTGGATGGAATACACTTACATCTTTATTAGATTTTTCAAGTATTTCCATACCATATCTTGTGATTTCAGGTATATTCTTAGGGCAAATGGTAAGCCCCTCAAATTGCCTAATATCCACCATTGCAAAGAAGCTACCACCAAAAGCAATATCATACGTAATTTCTTTACCTTCAATATTTATCTTTAAGTTCTCCTTGTATAAAAATGAAGGTACATTAACCAAGGTTACTTCCTTTGCATGACCATCTTCTACCCTTACTTTAACTCTAATAAGTCCAGCCGGAGCATCTAAATTAATATATGTATAAGGTTCAGTTACCGGAATTAATTTTCCTTCTACTAAAGCTGTAGATGTACCAATAGTTCCATGTCCACACATATTTACATATCCGGTACTTTCCATAAAGATAACCCCAAAATCTGCCTCCTCATGAACCGGTTCTGTAAGAAGTGCCCCAAACATATCTTGGTGCCCCCGTGGTTCATTCATTAAAGCGGTCCGATATTTTTCTGCATTTGCAATTAACCAATCTCTTTTTGCAGTCATAGTATCACCTTCTGGCTCTGGAAATCCCCCGATGATTACCCTTGTAAATTCACCTTCTGTATGAGTATCTATGGCTGTTATGGCTGCTTCAAATTTAGAAAAATCCACGTTAGATTGTAATGCTTCTTTCATAATAAACACCTTTCTTTAAAATCTTCATTTACAAGGTTTATTTGTAAAATACTGAAGTTTTTCTACTATTTGCAATAAATCTATTAATCTATACTTCTGCCTTAGCTTTTGGTTTACTCTTGTTACTACCCTTTAAAACTTGATAGAACATTTGAATACTTGTATAGGTAATTACAAGAATTACTAGCCACTGAAGTGCTGAAAGAGGAAGAGATTTAACGATATACGCCGCAATCAAAACCCCAATTATTCCTGCTGAAATGAGCCCCCATGAAGCTTTTCTATGATAATACCCAGCTGGGATAAAGCGTATACTTGATGCGCAAAGTACAATAGCTCCTGACCCCATCATAAGTGGGAATGCCACTGCAGGGCTCATTCCTAGCAAATAAACAATAACCATACATGGGGCATAATTTCCAATACCTAAAGGCAAGAGACATCCTAAAATGAAATTTGCAACAACTCCAATTACAAGCTTAACACCTGTAAGCCCAATTGCTGTTCCACCGGCAGGTATCCAACCGAATTTGCTACATACCATTAAGATTGCAGCAATCAAAAGTCCAATTGCCATAGTGGACCTAATACCTCGTTCAGGAAGCTCTTTACAGAATTTAACTCCTAAAAATCCTCCAAGCACTCCAGCAGCAAGCATCAATACAAGAGTTATAGTTTCAACTTTAATAACTGTTATAAAAATAAATGCCTCTAAAATAACCGGAATTGAGTCACCTACATTTAATGTTCCCGGAATTAGTCTATCCGGAACCAGTTTAGTAAGCTTAAAAAGTGCCATAGTTGGTGCAAATGAACCTATTCCCAAAGTGTCAAAGAAATTAGTAATAAATCCGATAAAATAATTTCCTGCCATTTGTTTTCCATTTACATCTTTTTCTTTATTTTTCCCGTAATCTTTAAAAAACATAATTAAGATTGCAATTACGAAAATAATAAAAACTCCTTGAATAGCTCTTAATACAATCATATGATCCCCCTTTACTTTTATACTTTCGCATTATATTCATATGGAAGTGACTTTATTATTCCAGGTGAATCCATTTCTGTTATAGCAATAAGTGCGGCTTTAACAATAGCTGTTTGCATTTCAACATTATGAGGCTCTCCTGCATTTGCACCCATAGGAACGTGAGGTGCTACAGCTCTTGGTGAACCTTGTTGACGTACAACTGGAGGTAATGCAGCAATTATAATTGTTGAAATACCTACAGATTCAATCGCTCTCTGCACAATAGTCGCAGAGCGGTGACAAGTACCTCATCCAGCTGTTAAAACTACAATATCGCAATTTTGCTCTTTCATTATTTTAGCAATGGCTGGTCCGGTTACATTCTTAAACTCTTCTTCTATTCCACCGCCACCCATAAAGCCAACATTAATATCTGCAAATTCCTTTATAAAGCCTTCATTTTCTAATTCAATAAGTCTTTGATATGGGAACATACAATTAATATCTCTATTAACATCGGAATTATCATAACCTCCATGGGTTACCATAAGTTCTTCCGGAGTAACAGTCTTTGGAATTTCTCTCCATGAGGAGTCTCCAGCTGTTGCAAATGGTTTCTGAACTTTTAAATGAGCTCCGCAAGCACTTGCAAATCCAACTTTACACTCTGAAAGTGGCTTCTCAAGAGGAGTCCAAACTGGTTTCGGTGTAATAGGCATATATATTTCTGATTTTAAATGATTTGTTGTAGTAAGCTTCAAATGAATCAACCCCCTTTAACTGTGATCCGACAATAATTCAACATAGTTCATTTTAAAAATTACCTTTTCGCCAACATCTGGACGATGAGAAGTAATAATTTCTCTCCATGGAAGTTTTAGTACCCCAAGTCTTCCGGTTAATTGAATAACTACGCCAGTATCATTTACTTCCGTTATGGTTCCTGTGTAGGTTCTAGGTTCATTTTTAAATTCTAATTTTTCTTTCCATAAAACATCTTTCATGATGCCTCCCGTATTTACTCTTTATGAGATTCTTTTGCATGTACTAAGTTTTCATCTTGTACATCTGGGAACCACTTGCTTTCTGGTTTTTCAATTGGTATACCCATCATCTTGTTTTTAAGCATGGCAACAGCTCTTAGAGCAGCATCTTCTGAAACGGAATTTTCTCCAATTCTATCTGAAGCACATCCATCTTCTGAAACGGCTAAATCAACTAAAGCATCCATATATTTATTTCCTACTACAAGAGCTCCTTGAACTCCACAATAAGAAACACCCACAACCGGAACTCCAAGAGATCCAATTTCTTCAATATGGCTGGCAAAATCTATATGATTATTCCCAAAGCCTTCTGTGGTTACTATTGCCCCTTCAACATGTAGGGCTTCAATCCATCTTCCCAATCTGTCTGAAACATAGAATTTTTCTGTATTTGCTTGAGGACTGCCTACGAAAACTACACCAACTAGGTTAAATTCAGGGTCATCCATCATTCTTTCTACAAATGGTTCTCTATAATATGCTCTTGTAGTTTCCTTGGTATCAGGGGTTATACAAGTAAGTGCGTGTATACCGCCATCAAGTACTTCACTAGGAGTGAGAAGAACCGGTAGATTTCCTAAATCTACGTTTGGTCTACCTCCTTCAAATCCTGCAGGCTCTTCAGGAAGAATTAAATTATCATGCATTGCTCCTTGTCCCATTATTTCTTTTACAAGTACAACCCTAGGTTTAGAAGGTCTTGCTATGTCTTCAGTAATTCTTTCATTTGCAGCATCCTTTTCATCTGCTTTCTTAAGAACCTCTCTGATTTCCTCTAAAATAAAATCAGCTGCCTTATGTGCTGCAAATGGACCAGGACGTTCTTTACATCTTCCTGTTTCAATAATTACATTAATACGTAATACGATATCACCTTCATCTGGACTTCCGGGTCTATTAAAGAAAACACGTTCTCCAAAAATTCCATCTGAAGAATTAGCATCTGAAACCTGCAATCCTCCTTCTTCAATACCTGTGAGAACCATTATTGCCTTGCCTAATTCATAGGTAACACCCTCGCCAATTTTCCCTTCAGTCTTTGTTGCAATTGGGCATACATCCATCATGGTATTAGTGTAAATATCATGATTATCAGGATTAATTACATCCATTTCCACTTTCTTAACTATTGGGTCTACTTTAACTGCTTCTGTGGTCAAGGATTGTCTAACGGTTAAAATACCATTTGCAAATGTAGTCTCTTCACCAATCCTTATTTCTTTTACATCAAAAACTAAAGTTTTTAATGTGGTAAGAACTTTGTCCTCTTGATTTTCTTTTGATACTGCCTCATTGCCATTCAATTGAACTTCGCTAAGGTCTTGTCCCTCACCTATTCTAGGTTCGAACCCAGATACTGGAAAATCAATATCAATTCCTTTGCCTTCTCCAATATGCAATTTTATGGACATATTCACTCCTCCTTTTCTATTGTAGAAATTTTCAACCTTTGTCTTGACAGTTATCTGTCTTTAGGTAATAATAAACATATAATTAAATGTAGTAAAATTAATATTAATAATGTTAACCATAAGTAATACTAATGGATATGTTTTTTCTTTATTTTCCTCATTATTATTTATCATTTATAGATTTTATTTATATATGCAATTAAAAAATCGTATACTTAACGAAAGAGGTGAGAAATATGCGATTTAGTAAATATGAAGTTCTATTAAAGGTTTTTGAATATGGCAATATTACCAAGGCTTCTGAAGAGCTTAACTATACTCAATCTGGGGTTAGTCAAATTATTTCAGCCTTTGAAAATGAGTTTGGATTCAGAATTTTTATTAGAAATAAAAGTGGGATTACTCCAACTGAGAACGGTCTACGTATCAAGGCTCCATTAGAGCATATTGTAAAATGGGAAAATATTTTAAAAAAATTAGGAGATTCCATTGTTGGACTTAAGAATGGAGAAATTAAGATTGGGGTTTTTTCTAGTGTTGCTATGCAGTGGATCCCAGGAATTATCAAGGAATTTTCTGCTCTCCACCCAGACATATCTTATGAATTAGTTTATGGTAATTATGAAGAAATCAATGAATTAATTCATCAAGATAAGATTGACTGTGGTTTTACAGTTGAATATCCAGAACTTCATGCTGCTTTCATTCCCCTTATTCAGGATGAATTTTATGTAGTTCTTCCACCAAACCACAAACTTTCTAAAATGACTTCCATACCTATAAATTGTCTTGATGGTGAAGATTTAATTATGCCTGCTGAAGGGGATAAATTTGATGTAGGAAAAATTATTAAAGATACCGGAATAAAGCCTAATATTCGTTTTAGAAGTGGAGATGATTATTCGGCTGTTGCTATGGTTGAGAAAGATTTAGGCTTTTGTATACTTCCTCATCTTATTTTAGAGGGTATTGAAAGTAAGGCTATATCAAGGCCTTTAAGTGAACATTTTTACCGTTCTTTAGGGTTATCTGTACATAGTATGCAGTACATAACCCCATTAACTAGTGCCTTTATTGATTTTGTGGTGGATTGGATTAGGAATAGGTATTCGTAAGGGGGAATTGGGGTTTTTTATATGTCTAATGTTTACATTAGGGGCGTATTATGATATAAAAGCTTTGTTATAAAATAATTTCTATGAAAAAGAGAGGTAATTATGAAATTTAATTTTATTAAAAAGCTTATTCCTGCAGTTCTTTCTGCAGCTATGATTGTTACTATGGTTCCTTTGACTGCCAAAGCGGATTCTTCTAATGTTGTTACTTTAGGTTCTGACTTAACTTCTAGTCAAAAGGACAAGATGTATGAATATTTTGGCACAAGTAAGGATGATGTTGTAACTATTTCTGTTACTAACTCTGATGAGCGAAAATATATGGAAGGTATTGCTTCAGAGGCTGAAATTGGTACAAAAACTCTTAGTTGTTCTTATTTGCAACCTACAACAAGCGGCGGAATTCAAGTTAAGGTGGCTAATTTAACTTTCGTTACCAGCCAAATGATTGCAAGTTCACTTCTTACATCCGGAGTTAAAAACTGCAATGTTGTTGCCGCTTGTCCAATGAGTGTTTCCGGAACAGGTGCTTTAACCGGAATAATGATGGCTTATGAAAAAGCTAGCGGAACTACTTTAAATGAGGGGCAAAAACAAGCTGCTACTGATGAACTTGTAACAACAGGCAAGCTTGCAAATGACATTGGTCAAAAAAAAGCAACGGATATAATTAATGATGCGAAACAAGAAGTAATTGATGATAAACTTAAAGATTCTAAAGATATTAGTGAAGCTGTTTCTGATGCTGCAGAAGATGCAGGCGTTAATCTAACAGATGAGCAGAAACAACAGATTACAGAATTAATGGAAAAAATATCTCAATATGATTACGATACTAAAGCTCTTAATCAAACCTTAAAAAATCTTGAGGGAAAAGGTGCCACATTATGGCAAAAGATTAAAGGTTTCTTTACCGGAAATGATGTTGGCGGAATTATTAATGACACTAAGGACAGTGTTCTTGGCAGTGATGTAGTATCTAACAACACTATTGAAGGAATTAAAGAAAAAGCTAGTCAAGCAATTAATTCTGATAAAGGCAAGAGTTTTATTCAAAAGATTAAAGATTTCTTTGCAAATCTGTAATATGTTTTTCACTCGTAACGAAAAAGGAAGTCCCTGCTAAAGACTTCCTTTTTTAATGCCTTATAAAAACATCTTCATAGCTATTTCTCCAATATACACAATCACAGGTAATGTAATCAGTGAGAGAAGTGTTGATGTGGAAAACAACTCTGATGCATACTTATAATCTTTATCGTACATTATAGCCATACTCATAGTCATTGTGGCTGTCGGTGCAGCTGCTGCAATAAGCATTGCCATAGCCGGCTCATGAGGTGCTCTAATAAGAACTATAAAGACTAAGGTTAAAAGTGGTACAAGAAACTGTCTACATAATACGTTTCTATACTGGCTTACTTCTTTGTAGACATGTCTTAAATCTGCTTGAACCACAGATAATCCGGCAACCAACATTGCAAGTGGCGTATTCATATTAGACATATAATTCAAACCATCATATATCACCTTAGGTAATGTTATTCTTGTGAAAAACAAGATAAACCCAATAACCGTACCTACAACAATAGGCGTAAATAAGCTTTTCAAAGTATTTTTAATTGTAAATTTTTCTCCCTGAACCAACATATATCCTTGGGTCCATGTAAGAATATTTGTAACTGTAACATAAGCTGTTAAATAAAACACCCCTTTGCTACCAAGAACTGCATTTATAAGAGGAATCCCCATAAATCCACAGTTAGAATATATGATTGCAAATTTATCTATCCTAGATCTTTCGTCTTTCCCTCTAACAAAAATATTCTCTAATACAATGCCAATCACATGGGTAAATATGGCAATTGCAATTGCAAATAAAAACCCATGAAGCATTTTAATCTCAAAAGGTATTTGAAATGCAACAATAATTACACAAGGATTTACAACCAAAATTAAAAGGTCAGAAAATGCTTTATTAGCCTGCTGACCTAAAATACCAACCTTATAACAAATAACCGCAATGAGCATAATCAAAAACATCTTTATAAGTTGCTCAACAATAATTAAAAACAATATGTCCCCCTAACCACTTTCTTAGAAAAAGTAAACTAGAGTTTTCTTCTAAAACTCTAGTTTCAAAATAATAACATCCGTATTAATCACTCATTAATGCTTTATCTAATGAATTTTCATACTAATAAATTATAAATAAGTATCCTATTTAATTTAAAAAAACTATTAATCTTGAAAATCATTTTCAATTTTATAAACAAGTATACAATATTTCAAGAAAAAACGTTTACGAAATTATGCTTCTCTCCTCAGGGAATTTCACGATAAATTCAGTTCCTTGACCTACATCACTTTTAACTTCAATTGTAGCTTGATGTCTTTCCACAATACGCTTTACAATTGAAAGACCAAGACCTGTTCCCTTAATATTCTTAGTAGTCTCTGATTGAGCACGATAAAATCTATCAAAAACATATGGAATCTGATTACTTGGTATTCCAATACCATTATCCTTCACTTTCAAAACAACCTGATTAAGTTCAATGCTTAATTTAGCTTCAACTCTTCCACCATATTTGTTATATTTTATTGCATTTTCCATCAGATTATAAATAAGCTCGCGGATTTCTGTTTTATTTGCATAAACCACTCCACGTCCCCCATTAAAATCTAACTTAATGTCTCTTTCCTCAGCCTTCATAGACAGACTATCTATAACATCTACAATCAAAACATTTAAATAGACTTTTTCAAATATATTTTTGCTTTTTCTTTCATCAAAATTAGAAATAGTAGAAATGTTTTCAATTAACTCTGCCAATCTTTTAGATTCTGCATTTATCTTATGAATAATCTTTGGTTTATCTTCTTCTTTAACTAAATCATCATCTAACATTTCAGAATAACCGGTAATAACAGTTAAAGGAGTACGAAGTTCATGGGTTATATTAGAAGAAAATTCTTTACGCATTTGATCAATGGCATTTCGTTCGGTTATGTCTATAAACATAATTCCAATTCCTAAATCCATTGTGGAATTATAAATAACATTATATTGGTGAGATTTAATCTCTATCTCTTTAGAAGGTGGCTTTCCTGCTTGACCTTCTTTAATTCCATTAATAACTTCATCATTACCAATTATATCAAAAGCGCTTCGTCCTATTGCCTTATCATCCCAATCAAATATTTTTCTAACAGCCTGGTTAGCATTAAGAACTATCCCATTTAAATCTAGTAGAAGAACTCCCTCTGACATATCATTCATAATGTTTCTAACGTTACTTTGCCATTCTTGCAAATTATTAATAGTTGACGCAACGCTTTTTCTTCCTTCTTCAATCTCCTCGAAAAATCTATTAAATTCTTCATAGGGATTTGAATCCACATTGCCAAATTTGTAATTAATGAAAGGCTCTATTAATTTCATGCTTAGTCGTCTTGCTGTTAAATAACTTAAAAGTGAAAATGCAATTAATGCCAATATAGCAAATGGGAGTATTCGCATAAGCCCACCAATTATTGTACTTGTATCTCTGGCAACTCTTACAACATACCCGTCAGTAAGTTTCAATGCCATATAAATAGTCTTTACATCTGGAGAATCGGACCTTCTAATCACTTCTCCAAATCCCTTTTCAAAAGCCTCTTTTATCTCCGGACGGTCTATATGGTTATCTTCTATCTGTTCATCTCTTTTATTATCAAATAAAACTTCACCACTAGGAGAAACAATTGTAATTCTTGTATTATTAGTATCTCCTTCTTTTACAAATCGTAAAGCCTCATCAGAATTTAAACCTCGAAAAAGTAAGGTTTCATTTCTTACACTATCTCTTACTGAAGCTTCAAGGGTATAATAAAAAGCTGTAGATAAGACCACAGTAAATGTAATTAAACCTAATAAAACTACAAATTGAATACTATAAAAAATTTTCTTTCTCATCTTCTCTTTTCTTCTCTTTTGTTCAGTGTTAACCAAATAAACATACTTAACTAAGCAAAAATCCTTTTTTTGCAACAAAAATATCTAGGAATTTATTTAATTCTAATATTATAAACCAAAATCTAATTAATGGCAATTTATTAACCCTTTAAATCTAAAATTTTTTGTATAGAATTAGCTTTTTTCAGTGAATTAAGATATTTTAATGGAATTTTACAATTAATGATTGAAAAACTTCAACATACTTTCATATATAATTTTATTTTATTATTATTTAATTGAGGTTACTATGTGTTTGTGGTAAAATTATGAAGATAACGTGTCAAATATAAAATAAAAGAAAG
>JAISGP010000086.1 GCA_031263035.1 Lachnospiraceae bacterium
GGCTCTGATCCAAAAGATAAATCAGATTATAAAGATACTGATGGTGATGGAGTACCAGACTATGTAGAAAGAAAAGAAGGTACAGATCCGAAAGATAAGAATAGTTGGAAAGATACAGATAAAGGTGGAGTATCAGATTACGCTGAACGTATGAGAGGTTCAAATGTAAATGATCCATCCGATGATTTCCCAAGTATAACAGTAACAAAGATAACTAAAGTAAGAACAGGTGGTAAAGTAAAAACAGGAGATGTAAATAACATAGGTTTAGATGGATTACTTCTTCTAGTAGGACTTGGTGGAATAGTTACAGCACTTACTTACAAAAGGAAAAAGGATAATAAAGCTAAGTAGATAAAATTAACAAATTCATCTCATAATATTCCAAAAAAAGATAGACTTGATTAACGTCAGGTCTATCTTTTTGAGTTATAATATATTCATATATTTGCAAAAAAACTGTGTAATTATTAAAGTGCAGTTATATAATTACACAAAAAAGTGGACAAATATATTTGAAAGAGGTATAATGCTAAGTAATAAAAGACAAGGAGCATGGATATGGAATATATACATAGAACTATAGAGAAAAAATTCAAAGAATTTAATTCTTTTTTTAAAGTTATCCTGCTGACTGGTGCAAGACAGGTAGGTAAAAGTACTATGTTAAATCATTTGGCTAAAGAAGAGGGTATAAATCGTACAGTTATTTCCCTAGACAATATTGAGGCATTAAGCCTGGCAAAAAAAGATCCAGCTTTGTTTTTTCAAAGATATCCATTACCTATTTTAATTGATGAAGTTCAATATGCACCGGAACTATTTGGATATATTAAGTTTTTAGTTGATCAAAATGAAGAACCGGGTCAGGTGTGGATGACAGGTTCGCAACAATTCTTAATGATGAAAAATGTAAGAGAATCATTAGCAGGAAGAATTGGACTTCTTCAAATGTATAGCTTAACTAAAAATGAAAAAGACAACATAGATTTTGAGAAGCCACTAGATTTTAATATGGCAAATATGATTGATAGAGTTAAAATCACTGAAAAAAATAATGTTGTAAATATTTTCGATAATATTTGGAATGGTGGGATGCCTAAGATTTATAAAGTCCAAAGTCAAACTTTATGGGAGAATTATTTGAATGGATATGTTAATACATATCTTATGAGAGATGTGGCAGAATTGGAAGGAGTGGTGGAATCCTTGAAATTTATTAAATTCCTTCAGGCTTGTGCTGCCCTAACATCAGAGCAACTTAACTATAAAAAGTTAGCAGATATTACGGATATTTCTCAACAGACAGCTAAAAAGTGGATTAATATTTTAGTTGGTTTAGGTATAATTTATTTGCTAGAACCATTTTATAATAATGAACTAAAGAGATTGTCTAAAACCCCTAAATTATATTTTTGCGATACTGGATTATGTGCAAGTCTTTCAGCATGGACTAGTAAAGATAGCCTGCTTAGTGGAGCTGTAAATGGTAAGTATTTTGAAAATTATGTAGTTATGGAGTTGATTAAAAATTATTCTTATTCTGGGAATATAGTTCAATTCTACTATCTTAGAGAAAATAATACTAAAGAAATCGATATATTAATTCAAGATGGAAGACAGCTTCACCCTATAGAAATAAAATTATCAGCATCACCAAAATCTTCAGAAGTTAAAAAATTTGCAATCTTGAAAAATACGGAATACGATTTGGCAAATGGTGGCATAATATGTATGATGGATGAAGTCATGCCTATTGATGATAAGAATTGTTTTATACCTGCAAATATAATCTAGTCTTTAAATATTTTTCAAGTTGTTTGAAAATGTTTATATTTAGGTTGTAATTAATTGTAAGGTATTTAGTTTTTTGCTTTAATATAGTCATTGTGATAAAAATTAGTTTATAGAAAAGAGATAGGGGAAAAGATGATTAAAGTAATAGCATGTGATATGGATGGAACACTCTTGGGCAAAGATAGCGTATTTGCAAATGAAACTATTAGGGCAGTTAATAGGGCAACGGATGCTGGTATAAAGTTCATTATTGTAAGTGGGAGAACTAAAGGGGGAGTTAAGCCTGTAATTAATTCTAGTAAAATTGTAACTGATTTTATTCTATGTAATGGAGCAGTTGTTTTAGATAAAGAGTATAATTATATAAATGAGTACGGAATAGATCCTGAAAAAGCAAAGGATATTTACAGATTTATAAAGGATAGGGTTTATGCTATAAGGCTTTATTCTAGAGATTATGATTATATGATTGATGATGGTAGAGATATGATAGAAGTACTTGCAACTCAGTTACATATCTTTATGCCATCCTACTCATATGAAGATTTTAAGAAAACAGATTATTTTAATGAAAGGCTTGCACTTACCAAAGTCCTTCCGGATATGAGTATGTTCGATAATTATAAAGAATTTCCACTTTATAAGATGTATGCTTATAATCCAGATGAAAGTGAAATATTTAAATTAAAACAAGATTTAAAAAAGAGATATGACTTATCATTTGTATCATCATTTCTTTCTAATGTGGAAGTAACAAGTAAAAATGCATCAAAAGGTCCAGTTTTACAAGAATATATAGAAAGTCTTGGATATTCTATGAGAGAAGTGGCTGTTTTTGGAGACAGTGAAAATGATGCATCTATGCTTAAAATGGACTTTGGAATGACATTTGCAATGAAGAACGCTTCAGATGATATAAAGAAAATGACGAAATATGTAACTGAGTTTTCAAATGTAGAAAATGGAGTGGCATATGAGATTGAAAAGATAATTGCAAATAATTGAGAAAATAGGCTTTTTTTATTGACATTAGCAGTTACATTTGGTATTATATTTCGGCATGAGAGATTTAAGTGCTTATTTTTGTTAGCCCGAAAATATTTGCAAAAAGCCTATCTAGATAGAGGTTACGGACATTTCCTCTTAGTGAATTGACTTCTCACCAGTTCTAAAATAGATAGTTAGTCTACCTAATTAATGGATATAGATTTGTAGAATTAATATTGTAATTAAAATACCTGTTCAAGGTGTTATATATAATTACGTATGATTTGTTCTTGGTAGATTCTCATGAATACACAATCTAATTTATTATGTTATGGAGGAAAAACCATGAAAACTTATATGGCTAGTACAGCTGGCGTTGAAAGAAAATGGTATGTTGTAGATGCAACAGACAAAACTCTTGGACGTCTTTGTTCAGAAATAGCGAAAGTACTTAGAGGAAAAAACAAACCAACTTTTACTCCTCATATTGATACTGGTGATTATGTAATCGTAATCAACGCTGAGAAATTCAAAGTATCAGGTAAAAAAATGGAGCAAAAGATTTATTATAATCACTCAGAATATGTTGGTGGAATGAAAGAAACTACATTAGCTGAGTTAAAAGCAAAGAAACCTGAAAAAGTTATTGAATTAGCTGTTAAAGGTATGCTTCCAAAAGGACCACTTGGAAGAGCTATGGGTAAGAAATTATTTGTTTATGCTGGAGCTGAGCATCCACATGCTGCTCAAAAACCAGAAGAGCTCACATTCTAAGAGGACGAAAGGAGGAAAAATAAATGGCTGATAAATATTATGGAACAGGCAGAAGAAAAAAATCAATCGCAAGAGTTTATCTTGTACCAGGTACAGGTAAAATCACTATAAATAAAAGAGATATTGATGAATATTTTGGACTTGAAACACTTAAAGTTGTTGTACGTCAACCAATGGTTGCTACAGGAACAGAAGGTAAATTCGATATCCTTGTTAATGTTAAAGGTGGAGGCTATACAGGACAAGCTGGAGCTATCCGTCACGGAATTTCAAGAGCACTTCTTCAAGTAGATTCTGATGAATACAGAACAACACTTAAGAAAGCCGGATACCTAACACGTGATCCACGTATGAAAGAACGTAAAAAATACGGACTTAAAGCAGCCCGTCGTGCACCACAATTTTCAAAAAGATAAGCAATTATCTGTGGACAAAATGCATATGGAAGAGCTCGGAGAACTTGTTCTCTGGAGCTCTTTTTATATGTATTTTTGTCTATTGGATTTGCAAGAAATGAGCGAGATGCAGCGAAGCGAAATCGAGCTTCGTTACTTGCAAGTCCACAGATAATTGCGTAGCAAGAACGAGTGCAAGAAATGAACGAGATGTAGCCGAAGGCGAAATCGAGTTTCATTACTTGCATTCGCCAATAGCGTAGATTTAGATAAGGATTATCCAAGGAAAGCACATAAAAGAGACCAGAAATGCTTGCATTTCTGGTCTCTTTTTATGTGCCTTTCATTAATTTTACTTCTATTTGCTAATTTATATTTCTTCAAGAATTTTGTCGTTAAGTAAGAAGTCAAATATTCCGATAGTTATGATACCTTTTTCATCGGTACGAGGTTTAATATCATCTTTTACAATTACAATTTTTTTGAAGAAATCATTTAATTTGGTCAGCGATTTTTTTTCTTGTAGTACTTTCTCAGGAGAGGTCATTTCGAAAGCTGATTGGATATAGTATTTCTTATCTCCTTTATTTGCAATAAAATCTATTTCAAGAAGCTTTCTTTCACGTTTCCCAAGACTTGTTATTTCATAAGCTTCTACAACACCTACATCAACACGGTATCCGCGACTTCTAAGTTCTATGTAGATTATATTTTCCATAATGTGATTTTCTTCTTGTTGCCTGAAATTTAAGCGGGCATTTCTTAGACCAATATCCTCAAAGTAATATTTTGCAGGGGTGCCAATATATTTTTTTCCCTTTACATCGTATCGTACTGATTTTTCAATGAGAAAAGCATCAGCTAAATAATCTAGGTACATTTTAATAGTTTTATCTGATAATGATTTTTGGCTCATGCTCTTAAATGAATTAGAAAGTTTGGCTGGATTTGTTAATGACCCAGTTGCAGAGGCAACGATGTCTACAAGAATATCTAATTCATCATCAGTCTTTATATTGTTACGATCTTTAATATCTTTTAGATAGATATTGTTAAATAGTGATATTAAGTATTCTGCTTTTAACTCATCTGTTTTTCGTGAAAGAATAAGTGGAAGTCCACCATAAGTATAATAATCCTTCCATGCAGTATTTTTACTATCATAAGCAGTGTAAAATTCTGCAAATGATAAAGGATATACACGGACTTCATCTCCGCGACCTCTAAATTCTGTCAGAATATCACTGGAAAGAAACTTAGAATTACTACCTGTTACGTAAATATCTAAGTTTTCAATATGGAGAAGCCCATTAATGAGATCAGTGAAGTTACTGTTCATCATCTGGATTTCATCAAGAAATACATAATGCATATCATCATCTTTGATGTTTTCTTTAACATAGTTATAAAGCTTGATGGCATCTCTATATTCAATATTTGTGATATCATCTAGGGCTAAGGCGATGATATGATCTTTTGCAATACCCATAGAAATCAACTTATCTCTATATAGATGAAATAACAAGTACGATTTTCCACATCTTCTAATTCCAGTTATTACTTTTACAAGACCATTTTCCTTACGATCCATTAGTTTATTCAAATACCTATTTCTTAAAATTTCCATAAATGTCCTCCGAAAAAAAATTTTTTGCACTATTTTTCGGAATTAGTATACCACAGTTATATGGCACTATGCAATAATTAAATTCCGAAAGAAAGTGAAATTCACTAAAATCCGGAATTGGAAGAAATAGAATATAAGCCTATGGCTATTTTTATTAGTGTCCAGTTTTCACATCTGCTACAAATATATTTGAATTAAGCTAGGAATCGTGTAAAATACTGCTTAAACAAACTTAGGAATCGTGTAAATTATGATTGAAACAAGACTGGGAATCGTGTAAAATAATATAAAATGGATTTGAGAATAAGGAATTATGTAATTTTAGTATTTGAAAATTACATTAGTTATAGGTTGCTTTTAGATTTGGAGAGGATAGAATGGAATTAAAGAGAAAGATTTATGATGATTTAAAAAAATGGAAAGATACATGGAATGGAAAATCCGCTGTATTAATTGAAGGTGCAAGGCGAGTGGGGAAGACCTTTATTGTAAAAAAATTTGCAGAAAGTGAGTATAAATCTTATGTATATATAGATTTTGCCCATCCTTCTAAAGAGATAATAGATCTTTTTGAAAATGATTCATACGAGTTGGACTATTTTTTTGAGCTTTTATCCATATATACAAAGAAACAACTATATAAAAGAAATACTCTTATAATATTTGATGAAGTACAAATATATCCTAAAGCAAGGCAACTTATTAAATATTTAGTAGAAGACGGACGTTATGATTATATTGAAACAGGCTCTCTAATAACATTAAAGAAAAATGTGGAGAGTATAGTGATTCCTTCCGAAGAATTACACATTACGATGTATCCGTTAGATTTTGAAGAGTTTATGTGGGCTATGGGGGATAGCGTTACAATATCATTTATAAAAAAATCATATGATAATATGAAACCTTTAGGTGTATTACATAGAAAGATAATGAGCGTTTTTCGACAGTATATGTTGGTTGGTGGTATGCCACAAGCAGTTGAGGAATATATAATTACAAAAGATTTGAATAAAGTAGATTTGATTAAAAGACGAATTCTAACATTGTATAGGGAGGATGTTCCCAAATTTGCTAAAGGTTATGAAAGTAAAGTATTAGGTATATTTGATAATATACCAGCGCAATTATCAAGACATGAGAAAAAATTTAAATTAAGTTCAATAAAAAAAGATGCTAGGTTTAGAGAGTACGAAGATTCCTTCATGTGGTTAAAGGAAGCTGAAATAGTGAATTTATGTTTTAATACAACAGATCCTAATATAGGTTTATCTTTAAATATGTTGCAAAATACCCTTAAATGTTATATGGCAGATACAGGTCTTTTATTTAGCTTAGCGTTATCAAGTAAGAAATTGATAGATGAAAATGTGTATAAAAATATCTTGTTTGATAAAGTTGGTATAAATGAAGGCATGTTCTTTGAGAATATTGTTGCACAGATGTTATCAACATTAGGAGATGATTTATTTTTCTATTCTCATTATGATAAAGAAGTAAGTGCAAATAGAATAGAAATTGATTTTTTGATTCAAAGAAAAGGAAAAATTTGCCCTATAGAAGTAAAGTCAGCTTCATATAAAAAACATGCTTCTTTGGATAAATTTATAAATAAATTTGGAAGAAGATTGGGGAAAAAATATATTATATATACAAAAGATTTAAAAGTAGAAGATGATATTATTTATTTGCCAGTGTACATGACCATGTTCTTATAAAGTAAAGAAGTAAATATAATAGGTGTAAATGGTAAAATGAAAATGTACATTTAGTGGAATATAAAAATGTACAATTCTTTAAAATATGTTATCTTATTTATGGAGGTAAATGACCATGAATAAGAGCATAATCAATCAGCTTACCATCTTAAAAATGG
>JAISGP010000060.1 GCA_031263035.1 Lachnospiraceae bacterium
TCAAAATGGGCATCTAAAATTGCCTCTGATTTTAACATTTCTACTACAAATAATCGTGTTGATATCGGTATTCGATTTGAATGTCCTGCTGCTATTTGGAATAATATTACTGATGAGGTTTATGAAAGTAAAATTATGTATCGAAGCCCTAAAACTGGCTGTACTTGCAGAACATTCTGCATGAATCCAAAGGGATATGTGGTAAATGAAAACACTAATGGTATTGTAACAGTTAATGGACACAGCTTTGATTCACCAGAGCTTGAATCTGCAAATACTAACTTTGCACTTTTAGTAACCCATAACTTTACTGAACCTTTTAAAGATAGCAATGCTTACGGTGAATCCATTGCAAGACTTTGCAACATGCTTGCAGGAGGAGTTATGGTACAACGCTTTGGAGATTTAATTGCAAATAAAAGATCCAATCACAAACGTATAAAAGAAAGTTTCGTAACACCTACCCTAAAAGCAGAACCTGGAAACCTTGCATTGGCAATTCCTAAATTAACCCTAGATACAATTATCGAAATGATTTATGCTTTAGATAAACTTGTTCCAGGTACAGCTAATTATGATAATCTTCTTTACGGAACAGAAGTTAAATTCTACAACTCAGTAATAGATGTTGATAATAACTTTGAAACTAAAGAAAAAGGATTGTTCATCATTGGAGACTGTAGCGGAACTACCCACTCCCTAAGCCAAGCTTCTGCAGAAGGAGTATATGTAGCTAGATATTTGATGGATGAATTGAGGAAATAAAGAACGAGATAAAATTGAAAGGTCCTAGGAAAATCCCTAGGGCCTCTTTTCATATTCAAAGGAACATATTAATATTTTATTCAATCTCTCTGTGTTCTTCATTTTAATAAATTCCAAAAAGTTCTGAAGTAATTTTATTTTTTAAAGTCCATTTTATATCTTTTACCTCAACATAAACTCCTTTATCATTCCCTGTCTTATATGTATTCTCAACTTTACTACCAGGAGTATCTGTAGCAAATACCACATTAAAATCCTCATTATCTTTATCTAAGGAATATGTTTTAACAACAACATCATCTCCACCGGAAATAACATATTTACCATTATTATAATCAGCAGAAACATCTATTACTTTTCTTCCTTTTTTATAGTAATTTTTCTCTTTTACACTATATTGTGTTGGAATGAAAACATCTGCAAATTTAACTCCTTTATTGTCGTTAATTATTACATGTTTCTTCCCATTACTTACATCTTCAACATCTGATGATAGCTTCAAATTTTGTCCAGCTGCTATATCTGTTATCTTATTTCCACCTTTATCAAATATACTATATACCTTATATTCACTTTTATCATCCTTATTACTACAACCAACAAGAAAAGTACAAACAAGTATAATAGTAAAGATAAATAAACAAATCTTCCTTCTCATATAATATATCTCCTTTTTTGTTTTATAAAAAACATATGTTAATTTTTTACGAATATCAACTTCATAATTTTATCATCTATAAATCTTCCATTCAATAAAAAATATAAATCTCAAATTATTTTGTCAACTTGCACAAAGTTGCCTTATAATTTACTTTATTCGTTACTAGGTTTTTGTGCATTTTATCTAAGGTATTTGCAAATAAAGTATTCAATCCAAAACATATATAAAGTTTCCTAGACTTACTGCAAAAGCAGAGCTTAGAAAACTTGCTTTAATAATTCAAAATTAACTCCAGATAATAAAAGTAGCGAGAGCTAAGAGATAGGTAATGTAAAAGGTCCTAGGTAAAATTGTCCACGACCTATTTTAATAATTATACTATTTATACCTCTTTTTATAACAATGAAACTATAATTATAATCATCATATAATATAGGAAAAATGAAATACTACTTTTTTCTCTCCAAAGGTTTAAGGTATGCTAAATCAGCATACCTTAATCTAAATAACTATTTAATGCTCTTTATTTCTATTCTTACAATTCCAAAAGCTACTGCTCCAAAAATAAGCATTAATGTATAAAACATGACATTATTCTCATCTGCTGTTTTAGGAGAAACATCATAGTTTGTTTGTACTGGTTGTATTTTTTGCCAACAAGCTTTTAAAGTGATGTTGTATCGAATTTTCATTCCATTAACCCATTTTTTACCATTTTCATCATACCATCCAATAAAATTATAGCCATCTCGAAGCGGACTTGGTAGACTTTTTATTATATCTCCTCTATGCCCCCTCCATATACTTGCTTGCAAGGGATTACCACCATTTACATTTAGAATTATTTTTACTGGTATAGGTTGTGGACCATTTTCAGGTATCCCTTCAATAACTAATTCTAACGTTAGATTTTTTTCTATAGGCTTACTAAAATCGTAATAATATGATGTTTCTACATCTCTCCAAAAAGCCTTCTCATCCTGTTTTACATTTATTTCTGGAGGAACCACTAAATCTCCTCTCTGAACATTTTTTACTTCAGTTTTATTATCATACATAAAAGTAACTGTATAATACTGTTCATTTTCTATAGGCGTTACTTGTTCATCTTTTCTTAAATCATTTGAAACAGTAACTTCCTCTTTTTCTTCAGCTATAATACTTGACGAATTATCTATATCTGTTCTTTTAATACCAATTTCCTCTGCTTTAGCACTAGTTCCATAAACTAAAACAAAACACAATAAAAATACTAATGCACTTTTTTTCATATTTTAACCTCTCTAATAATTATTTTCGTATAACAACAGATTTTTTATATTGATATTGTTTTTTATCTCCTGAAGCGTAGCTTCTATAAGCCTGATATGAATAGGTTTTATTATTAATTGCATCACCTTGTGCCTGTAATATCATTTCAATATCGTTTGATACAGCGAAAAAATTTCTTGTACCTTCCATTATATTCTCAACGCCATCATCCCATTTATCTTCCTTTTTTACTGGTGTACCTATTTCATCAGTAGGCGTAACACGTATTATTCTATTATTTTTATCATTATATGCATCAGAAATTCCAAAATAATGTCCTAATTCATGACCCGCTACACTTGCATAATCTGTATATGTTTCTTCTGGCGAATTATAATATCTACCTTTGTTAGCAATAGCTGTTTGATATTGTGTCGCCAAATGCATTACTATTTCTGTACTGCTATAACCATAATACATTTTATATTTTCCATTTTTTTCTTTTAATTTCGACGACCATCTACTAGCGCCCCGAACAAAATGCCAATAACCTTGGCTTTTATCCATATCAGACATTCCATTGATACTATTATCACCAATAATTACAGAAACATACCTTTGTCCAATATTTCCTCCTTCATGTAAAACAACTTTTGTTTTAAAATTAATACCTGAGCCAAAATCGTATTTATTTCCTTTTACATTTACATACCAATAATTGACAAATCCTCGTTTCGCTAATGTTTTATATGTTACGTTATCAGTCTTTTTATATACATATTTATATCCTACTTCTCTATATTCCTGAAATTTTTGGTTCATCCCTGGGCCTGAAAACTTTACATATACATGAATATACAGTGTCTTATTTTTTGTTGAATAATTATATTTTATTGGAGATTTAAATTTTCCTCCATTTATTGCATCTGGTATCATATAATTATTCATTGCACTGGTTGAAGCTGGCGCGTATGTCATAGCTATTCCTGGCCATTCTGGTTTTGTTCTATTTTTCTTTGGATATTTTATCTGTTCTGCAAAGTATCCATTAGTCTTTCCATATGTTCCAACTTTTAATGTAGTTGCAGGTGTAAAATAGGTTATTTTCTTACCATCTTTTATAAATGGTGTTATCTTATAGTAATAATAAGTTGATCTCTTTAATTTAGTATTAGATAGCCCAACCCGTTTATTAACACTAGTAGTAATCTTCTTTTTTGTTATCCATCTCTGTTTCTTATAACTAATATTACCAGATATTTTATTCCATGTTAATGTTACTTTTCTATCTGATTTTGCCACTAACTTTAACTTGTTGGTTGTTATTTTTATATTAGCACTTTTAGTACCAGGTACTTCCCGTGCAACCCTATTTATTGTACGTTTTGCAAATGGTATAACATAATAATAGTAATTAGTTCCTTCTTTTAAATTTTTGTCACGATATCTATCTGTATTTCCAACTGTGGCTCTACAGATATACTTTTTATACTTACTCTCATATCTATATATCTGATATTTAGAAGCCCCTCTAACTTTTGGCCATGTTACATATAAATCCTTAAAGAAAACAGAACCCGCTTTTATTTTACTCATTGTTAGTACTGATTTCATAGTAATAGTTTTCGAAATATTTGTTCCATGTATTTTTCCAGTGAATGTTACTGTCCCTGGTAAATAAGGTGTAATATTACCATTCTTATCTATTGTCGCAATATATTGATTACTGCTTGACCAATCTACATACTGGTGCATATTTACAAGTGATGGCACTATTGTAGGAGTTATCTTATTCCTTACACCTACAGTTAAACTGCTACTATTAGTTTTATATGTAAATCCTGTGGCTGGTATATTTAACTTGCTTTTTAAAATAAATACATAATCACCTAAATTATCTGGTTTCTGATAATCTGGAGGTAATTTTCCAAAATAGTAACTTCCACATTTACCTGTTATAGTAAATTTAAACCCAGTGGAAACTGTATCCCTAGATAACGAATCCGAAGTACACCCTCTCATAAGCTGTGCACTACCATTAGTAACTGCTGCAGCATCTGGTATATCGGTAACTGAATTAAAAATATAATCATCTTTAAGTGTACCATCAGATGTATTAGCCGTTACAGTTATTTTAACAGCCCCTTCTTTTAATGCCTTTACAGTTGCACCATTTTTATCACCTATAACACTTGCCGCGCTACTATTACTACTTGCCCATGTAGCTGAGTTAATAGTAGTATTTAATGCATGTAACCCTATACTTTCACTATTACCTAAAGTCCTTGAAGTATATCTTGCACTAGTATTTGTGTCATTATGCCAAATGTCAACCTGTGGGTCTGCTGCATTTACATTATACCATTTAATAGACAAAATAAAAACAACTGCAAATGCAAATAAAGCTATGTTCATTAATAGCTTTTCTAGAAATATTTCTCTCCTCTTCACCTCATTGTCCTTTCCTAAGCTTAATGCTTATTTAATATTTTAAACTCAGGATATTGCTAAAAGTATAATTTGTCAAATTTAACGTCATAAACTGCACGTTTCAAGGCGTAAAATACATTATCGATAAAAAAGCTTCAATTTCTTACCTTAACTCCACCACATATACCTATGCCTCTAAACACACGACCTCGCAAAGTAAAGTAGACATTGTATTTAAATAAAAATATAGCATTCTAAGACCATAATCTAATTTTCGTTTATTATGAGCACGATGCCCGGGACGTTCGTGCGTCGTTCAAACGAAGTGCGTTTCGCTAAGAACGTTCCCTAATTGGCGGGTGCGAATAATAGAAAATTCGACGTGTCTAGAATACTATATTTTTATTTATAATACCCAATATTTATTTTTAAATCTTATTTACACAAAACTCTATCTACTTTTAATTCCTTAATGCCCTAAATATCAAAGCCCCTACTGTGTTTCCAGCAATAGCAACTAAAAGATATGGAATAAATTTAGGATTAAATCCACCAGCAGCAAAGTAGAATGCATTTGCAATACAGTGATCAAAGCCACAATTTATGAAAACAATTACTGGAAGAGCAACACTTATTACAGGATGATTTCCTTCTTTATAACCAAGCACGGCAATATACATTAAAATTCCACAACATATTGCAGAGAAAAATGTAAATGGCATTGGAAGAGTTGCTTTACTTGAAACTAAGGCAATGGCTTTAATAGCAATTTTATCATAATACAAGACATATATAAAATATCCAAATATAAATGTTCCTAAAAAGTTAAATATTAACGTAAGTAGAATATCTACCCAGTTGGTCTTATTGATTGTACCTATCTTTCCTGTAAATAAGGATAGTGAGAAAAATACAATTGCAAATAAACCAATTGTAAATAAACAAGAACCAATTAATTTGTTTTCTTGAAATAAGAATGCTGTTCCACCCATACTAATCATGAAACCTGCTAAAATTGATTTGCGAATTGTTGGAGCATACTTAAATGATGACTTTACCTCTGACATTACTACTTCCTCCTATAAAATGAATTACACTGTGTAAAATAAGTTCACCCAATTAATTTACATATTATTACGAGTTTCTTAGCGAAATCATAAACCATCGCCATTATTTATTTTTTATATGTAGCAATTAAAAGCCATGCAATCGTCTCTCCCCTATAGGCAAAAATAATAGCCGTACAATTACAGTGGCACTGGCGCACTTGTAATTATACGACCACAATATTCTATTTGCTATATTAAACATTTTTCTAACAAAAATTTTGTAACAATCTACATAGCTAAAAACAGATTTTAATAGAAACTTAATCATTTCCACTAAGCCAACTCCAATGAAAAACTCCCCTTACACATTTTTCGCCATATAGTCTACCGCTGCTTGTCTATCCATCCAAATATGAATACCACCGGCAGAATCAACAAATCTTCTATCATCGAAATTATTTGCAAATACCCACTGCCCTTTTTTATAAAAGAAATCTTGGTCAACATAAGACATGGCTTCGTCGAAATTTTCTTTATAATCTACAGAAGTTATAGTCATAACTTTTGCCTTATCTACACGGATTTCTAGAGAAGTTCCATTTCTTCTTTTAGCATCTGCGGGAACAAGTAGCATGACAATTCTATAATCAAAACAAACTTTCCACCCGATAAATGCTCCTTCTTCCGGGCAAAGCATATGCATACCATTAGTGCCATCTGTAACAATTATGTTGCTCATATCAGCACCCTCAAGAGCTGTAAATCTCATGTCGGCATCGGTAAAATCGCTACCACTTATATCAATTCTTCTAAGGTCTGCTTCCACAAGATTAGCATTCCTAAAATTACAATTCTTCAAATTAGAACCTGTAAAACAACCATGTTTCAAAAAAGCCCTAGAAAAATTAGCACCCTCTAAATTACAATTCCAAAATGATGAATACTCAAGATTTTGATTTGAAAAATCTAAGCCGGCAAAATCAGCATTTTCTACAATTATATTTGATAGAAAATCTTTCTCTCTTTTTTCTGATGGTATTTGCAAATAATCTTTTACTTCTTTTTCCGAACATGTTTTCATAACATCACCCCGTCCCACTGAAAACATTTATCATTATATTTCACATAATAACTTAAAATCAATAATTTTTCGCTAAATCACTTATAAAAATATATGCATCTTACAGACGAACATATTTTTATTTCCCATAATCTTCATTTTATCACTCTTCATTTTTATTTCAATAGAAAAAGCTCCAGAAAAATCAAGAGCTTCACCTATTTATTCATTAAAAAAGTTCAGTACATCTTGATATACTTCATCCTTTCCTATCTCATTTAATACTTCATGTTTCATATTCGGATAAACTTTTACTTTAATATCAAAATATCCAATCTTTCTTAAAGTTTTTATAGTATCCTTTAACCCTCTTTTCCCACCAGTACATGGATCTTGTTCTCCACTTATACTAAATATGGGAAGAGTAGGTTTTTTAAGCTGATACTTTTTCCTTTTATGAAGTTTGTGAACGCCATCAAACATAGTACTAAGTCCACGATTTTTCAATCTATAACCACCGCAATATGGATCAGCTTTATATTCTTCCAGCACCTTAGGATTGCTACAAACCCAAGCTATATCACCACCGCCGGCTCCTGGAACCATTTTAAATAAAGGAAAAAATCCTCTACCATCGCCAAATTTCAAAAAGAACTTTGTAAGTGGATTTACAATTCCTACTCCTGTTATATAATTTGGAGCACCTGAAAGAACTAACTTATCTATCTTATCATCATTTTTCATAAGATAAATTCTTGCAAATATAGCTCCAAGAGAATGTCCTAGCAAATATAATGGTTTATCCGGATATTTATGTTTAATGTATTCCGTTATAATAGTCTGATCTGAAATAACATCATCTAAACTACTTATATATCCTATTGGATTATTTCGATTAATTGATTTACCATGACCTCTTACATCTGAAATAATAACAGCATATCCATTTGCAGCTAAAAATCTACAAAAGTCAAAATATCTTTCCTTATGTTCAGCTACTCCATGAATAATCTGAACAACACCTTTGGGATTTTCAGTATTAAAAGCTACAACTGAAAGAAACAGGTTATCTTTCCCACGTAAAAATACAGTATCCATATAGATGCCCCCACCTAACTTTATTTTCACTACATCCATTTTTTATAACTTTAGTAAATATATTTTCAATAAGAATATTCTCTAGATGTTTAACAAAATAAGTCGACACTCCACTTATTTTATCCTTAAATGCTTAATTCTAGAAAACATTCCTAAAAAACTTATTTACTCCATCTATAAATAACTCACTATTATCTATAACTATTTCTTATAATACCGTAAAAATACTTATTTTTTGTGATTTAAATATTTACTTTTAGAGAACATATGTAGTTTTATGATAGTGTATCAAACACTTTATTTAGAAAATGAGCATTTATGAAGGCTACTAAGGCTACTCCAAAAACTAGATAAACTAGTCCTCCTGTTACGATAGTGTAAATATTCCAAAGTGTTAAAATTAAAGGAGCAACATTAAATATCAAAAGAATTATAGATGTTGGCAGTTTTATTATTACTAAATAAAAAGAATTTTTAATGTAATTCTGCAAAGTATTTTCGAATTTAGCTACCATAGGAAAAATATATCCTAAAATCATTGCAATAATCAAAGTAATAACTGTTACAATATATTGGAGCATTTTAATTACAACCATATTGGAAGTTCCAAAAAATCTAAAATCTAAAAACAATACAAAAGCCACAGCAAGTGCAATCAGCCATAGTATAGTAGATTGTTTAAAATTTCCCTTAAAAGCTTCAAAGAAATCTTTCGCAATATATCCTTCTTCATCTTTAACTAATTTAAGCATAACAGTGTAAAGTGCAGTAGTACTTGCTCCAATTGTAAAAATAGGTATTGAGCAAAGCACCCACAATAGATTTAAAATTACAATGTTTGATGCTTTTGTCATAAAATTTAAAGCTTTATTTAACATAGTTGGTCTCCATTTATTAATAATAATCTTATTATCTTACATTTTTAGCAATCAAAAATGCAATCTTTAACGTACATGCATCATCAAACTTTCTAATATCCAAATTTGTCTTTTGTAATATTTTTTCAATTCGATGAGTTAAAGTATTTCTGTGCATATATAATTCTCTTGCACTTTCAGAAACATTTAAGTTATTCTTAAAGAAGCTATTTGCAACTCGTACCTCTTCTTCATCAAGTAAATCTGCAAATTTCTCAGAAGATATTTCGGTCAAAAATTCTTTATTTATTCTGTCCGGAATATTGTACAGAAGCTTTCCTATCCCCATTTTATTATATGAAAATATTCTTCTCTCCTTATAAAATGTTGTGCCGATTTCCATGGCTAAAACAGTCTTTTCATATACAGCTTTTAAATCTTCTATATTATCTGCATACTTATAATATGCTATGTGAAATGAAATCATAGCTTCTGCTTCCAGCATATTTGCAACAATTTTAATTTCACCCTCGGAAATATCTTTACCGATTACAACTAATCGATTTTTAGAAAGGCGTAATATAACTGTAGAAGTTGATGAAAAATAATCCTTCAAAGCTGATTTTAACATTTCGCTTTCAGCTTCTTTGGTTTCAAAAAGTATTACTAATCTTTTTTCATCAGTCTTTATATGAAGATTTTTAGCGATTTTATAGGTATTTTCGTCTAACTCTGTATCTTTTAATATTTGCAAATAAAAAGAACTCTTATCAAAGTTTCCTTTCTTGCTATTAATTAAAATACTAAGCTGACCAAGTGCCATTTTGCCAATGACAAATAAAGTGTCCTCATTATAAATTTTATTCTCATCCTTTAGAACCAGAATTAAATCATTTGCATTATTTACCGTATCTATAATTTTACCATAAAAGCAATTTCCTTCCACAAATACATCCCTATCCACAACATCTTTTATAATGGATTTAATGTCTATTCCTTTTTCTCCTACAAGAAGTACCCCTTTTATAGATAAAATGCAACTTGTAAGCTTTGTATCCTGCCCAATTTGCTCATTTACTTTATATAGTACCTGCCTCGAAATCATAATTTTACCCTTACTTTTGTATCTTATTTTAATCTTTAATTATTTACACTCTTTATACTCATTGAAATAAAAAGCACACGACAATCTCAACAACCTTGCAAAACCTTATTGTACTCTATGCTATTTTAAATTCCATTCTTTCTTCATCATTATCTTCTGATGGTTCAAGCTCTGGATATTGCTCTAATATATTATCAATTACCCTATACAAATCTATATCATGAAAATAGGTTTTACCACCTATTTTCTCCCAAAACTGGACTTTTTTCTTTCCTTGTTTTATCTCTACAATTGCTACCGTAGAGAAAATAATAAAATTACCTTTCCATATAGCAACTTCAGTAATATCTGTCAACTCTATATGTTTTTTAC
>JAISGP010000104.1 GCA_031263035.1 Lachnospiraceae bacterium
CAAGTTTTGCAGTGATATATTTATATATTTGCACACAGATAAAATCTATTACATCAAGAAAAGGAGTGTGTTGTCATCAACACACTCCTCTTCTCGAAATTTTATGTTCAAATTAATCAAATAATATTGAAAGATTACATTCCTTTTGTATCTTGCTCGTCAACTTCACCTGCTGCTTCGATGTCAGCATCTAACGTTACATCATCATCTAATTCATCTACAGATTCAGTTGAATAAGAAGTCTCTTCTTCAGCTTCTTCTGAAGCTGGCTCTAATGCTCTCATAGAAAGGCTAATCTTTTTAGTCTCTTCATTAAAATCAACAATCTTAGTTGTAACTTCTTCGCCAACAGAAAGTACATCAGATGGCTTATCAACATGAGTTTTAGAAATTTGAGATACATGAAGTAAAGCATCAATTCCAGGTGCTAATTCTACAAATGCACCAAAATCTGTCATACGAGCAATCTTACCTGTTATGATGTTACCTACTGCAAATTTCTCTGAAGCATCAATCCATGGATTCTCTTCTGGGAATTTAAGTGAAAGAGCAACTCTTGTATCTTTAATCTCTTTAACAAGAACTGTAAGCTCTTGACCAACTTTAAATACTTTTTTAGGATTCTCTGTTCTTCCCCAGCTCATCTCTGAAATATGAAGAAGTCCATCAACTCCACCAAGATCAATAAATGCACCGAAATCAGTAATGTTTTTAACTACACCTGATACTCTATCTCCAACTTGAAGATGTGCAAATAATTCTGCTTGTTTTTTCTTTCTTTCAGCAACAAGAAGTTGTCTTCTGTCACCTATAACACGGTTTCTTCTAGGATTAAATTCTGAAATAACAAATTCAATTTCTTGATCTTGATATTTAGATAAATCTTTTTCATAAGTGTTAGATACAAGACTTGCGGGAATAAATACTCTTGCACCTTCAACTACAACACTTAAACCGCCACCAAGAATCTGTACAACTGGTGCTTTAATAATCTCTTTGTTCTCAAAAGCTTCTTCAAGTCTTTTAAGACCTTTTTCTGCGGCAAGTCTCTTATATGTAAGAACTACTTGGCCATCTCCGTCGTTGACTTTTAATACCTTTACTGTCATAGTATCACCGATATTTGCAACTGTAGTTAAATCAGTGTTTGCATCGTTGCTATACTCTGCTCTAGTAAGTACACCGTCTGACTTATAGCCAATGTTTAAAATGATCTCTTCTGGTTTAACATCTATAACAGTACCGTCTACGACCTCTCCATTTCTTATTGTTTTAAATGATTCTTCTAACATTTGTTCAAAAGTTTGTTCTGACATGACTTTGAACCTCCTCAATAATTTTGTTGGGCGTAGATGCCGAAGCCGTCATACCTATTGTCTTACTATCAGATAAATCTACCCTGGATAAATCTTCTATATTTTCAATAAAATATGTTTGGTCACAAGCACTACGGCATATTTCAAACAACTTACGTGAATTAGAACTACCGTTATCACCGATAACTATCATAGAATCAACTCTTTTCGCTATTTCCAGTGCTTCATCTTGACGCACTTTGGTAGCGTTACATATCGTGTCTAAAACATTACAATCATAACTCTTTTTTCGTAAAATTTCAACTAATACATTAAATTTCTTTTTATTTTGTGTAGTTTGTGCAACTATTGTTAACGGATTCCTGTTTTCATAGGAAATATCCCTAGTTTCAGATGCCTCTTCTATGACTTTTACATTACCTTTTGCCCATCCAGTTATTCCTTGAACCTCCGGATGATTTTTATTGCCAATGATAATTACCTCTTTATCATCTCCGGAATTCTCTTCTACAATTTTATGTATCTTTTTTACAAATGGACAAGTAGCATCAATATATTTCGTCCCAGTTTTTTCCAAAAGATTATAAACCTCTTTTCCAACTCCATGAGAACGTATAATAATCAGTAGTTTCCTATTTAGTATATCACCAGAATTATTTGAATTATTATCGAATTCTGATGTTTCTTGGTCTTTTTGTGTAAATTTACTATCATTTAATTCTAAGTCATTATCTTGCTTTTTATTATATCTAGAAATCAAATCTTGCAATTCTTTAAAATCATTAATAATTCTTACATTCTTTTCTTTTAGTTCTGAAATTACCTGTTTATTATGAATTATAGGTCCATAGGTAAATATATCGTAATCCTTGTTTTTCTCAACTTGCTCATAAACAGTATCAACTGCCCTTTTAACTCCAAAACAAAAACCTGCTGACTTAGCTAGTTCAATTTTCATTATTTTCCTCTTACACCAATTTATCATTATATCATTCAACAAATATACTTAAATAAAAGATTTTTCAATCAACAGTTTTTTAGTATATACTAATGTGCTAACTATATAACATTTTACTACAAAAATATTATTAAACATATTATCAATGAAACAAACTTATACGAATTTGAATTTAACTAAATTATTCTTTTATCGCCTTTACGATTTCATCTACAACTTCTTCAATACTCATATTTGAAGAATCAATTTCTATAGCATCATCTGCTTTTTTAAGAGGTGCAATTTCTCTATGGCTATCTCTATAGTCTCTCTCCTCAATATCAGCTTTAATACTATCAAAATCAGGTGTCTCACCTTTTTCTACAAGCTCATCATATCTTCTCTTAGCTCTTACATCAGAACTTGCAGTTAAAAAGATCTTTAAATCCGCATTTGGAAGAACCATAGTCCCTATATCTCGACCGTCCATCACTACATCATTTTTCTTAGCCATATCTCTTTGAAGTTCAAGAAGAGCCTTCCTAACTTCCGGAACACTTGAAGTCTTAGATGCCATATTTCCAACTTCTTCTTTTCGAAGTCTAGCAGTAACATCTTCTCCATTTAAAATTACTTTTTGAACTCCATCTATATATTTTAGTTCAACATTTGCACTTTTAACTTTATTTGCAACAAGATTTTTATCATCACCATCTATGCCATTATCTATAAAAAATATAGCCAACGCCCTATACATAGCACCAGTGTCCACATAAATCGCACCTCTTTCTTTCGCTACTAACTTAGCTATTGTGCTTTTACCGGCTCCTGATGGCCCATCTATTGCAATCTGAAATCCCATTTCACGTCTCTCCTTATGCTAAAAAACTTACGTAGTAATCATATATCAAATTATTTTAGCATGAAAATGGTAGAATATAAAACATATAAAATACATTTTAAACTATTTTCACTTTATATTATTTCTGTTTTCTTATGTCCCTTAAACTTTCATAAAAATCAAGTATCAATTTATCCTAAGCGTTTTTATGCATACTTCCAAAATAATAATATTTCAATCTATAATTATCACTTCACATTCTTATACTGATTTGCAAATGTGCGTTTATATTTTTCATGGCTTTCTATATTGGGCTCTACATCATCTTCATTCCAAACTTGAAGTTCCCATGGAAAATAATAATTACTTTGGTTTTTAAAATAAAAATGAAGTCCTTTATATCCATCTTTATCTCTATAATACCAATTTTTTA
>JAISGP010000134.1 GCA_031263035.1 Lachnospiraceae bacterium
ATAGTTCAAATAATGCAACTATTACTTTGAAAGCAGCTTATACTGCAAATGATGTTGCTATAACTTATGATACTAATGCATCAGGGGATACTGTAACATTTAATCAGGCAAGTGGTAGCGGCACAGGTAAATTTAATGGTACTATAACTACCAACCCAAGTGATCCCACGAGAGATGGATATACTTTTATGGGATGGCAAAGTAGTGCACAAAGTGGAAGTGTTTTCTGGACATTTGGATTAGCTGATACAGATACTAAATTAACTAAAACCAATGGTGTAACAATAAATTCTAGTAATGAAGCAACATTAACCCTTAAAGCTATTTGGGAAAAGAGAAATTATACTCTTACTTATTCTGATTTTTCTTATGGAGTAACAGGTGGAACTGTAGATAAGGCTGCACTACTTAAATATGGTGATATTCATGGAACAGATGCAGTTTATAGCTCAAGTCTTCCTGAAAAATATATTACAGTAGGAACTACAGCACAACTTAAGGCACTTAATGATGCAATTACTGCCGGTAATGTGGCAGGAGGCACTAATTTAGGTAAATACACCCTTACAGTTACGAACACTTTAAATAATATTTCTCATGATATTACAGTAACTCTTAAAGATACAAGTGGTCTTTCAGTTGATGAGAAGATGCTTATTGCAGGTGATGGATTTACCTATGGTGTAGATGAAGGTGAATTAACACCGGAGGAACTTCTTTATAGAGCAGAAGCTTCCGGAAAGAATTTACTTACTGATACTAATATTTCTTCAGGTTTACAGGTAAATGCTGACGATTTGGCTAATTTAAACGCTGCAATTACATCAGGTAATACATCTGGTTCACCATATCAGGTTAGAATAGTTACTGATGATAATAATGACGACAGCACAGCTAGTATGACTATATCTGTAGCTTTAAGACAGTATGGAAGTAAAGTAATGCCTGATTTTGCTACACCTGCTGATATAGGTAAAATATTAGACACTGACAATATTGCTGCATCAGACTTTATCCTTACTAACGGTAACATAATTAGTGAAGGAGATGCCATAGCAGATGCAATGGCAGTAGCAAGAGATAGATATGCAAATAATGAGCTGTATACAACAGATTTAACTACTACCCAGCTTCATGCAAATGCATCTGAACTTAAAGCGATTAATGATGCAAATGCAGCAGGTAAAACTGGAACATATCCTCTTACATTTGCAAGTAGTGACCAAAGTACAGTTAAGGTTAATGTAAGGCTATTTAATTCATCTAATCCTACTTCTACAGGTACTAAGATTTATGGCAATAACTTTACTTATGACATAAAGAATAAGACTCTTGAACCATTAACTAAAGATTTTGCGAAAACAGCAGCAGGTCTTGTGGCATACGATGCTAATGGACAAGAGATAGATGGAAGTACATTACAGGTAGATGAAAGTTCATGGAATAGCTTATTAGCTAAATATAATGCTAAGAAGCTTGGAACTTATGATTTAACATTTGTTGAACCGGTAAGTGGTGAGAAAGTTACTGTTAAGGTTACATTAGTAGATACCACTAAAAAACCAGATACCTCTGGTGGCACTGGAGGAACTGGTGGCACTGGTGGTACAGGCGGCACTGGCGGCACACATCCACCTAAACAACCTAAGATTGTTTATAAAACAGTTAATCACTATATTACAATGGTTAAAACTGGAGATTATAATAATATTCTTCTTATGATAGTTTTACTTCTTGGTGCTGGAGCTGCAATTGTTGTAGTTGCTATAAACAAAAGAAAAGATAAGTAAGTATAAATAGTTATATGAGAGTGTAGACTTATATAAAACTATAAGACTAGTCAGTTTAATTATAAGCTGGCTAGTCTTTTTGTGATTTTTTAGTGTAAAAATGTTATATATAAGGGTTTTATATTTGAAATTAAAGGATTATCATATATAATTAACTTTAGTTTTTTGTTTCACATATCTTGAATTTTAAAAATATGTAAGCGAAAGAAGTTACGAAAGAAAATATTCCTAATAGCATGTTTAAGTGAAGCTAGGAATGGAATTAGGAGGAATTTATGACATCAAAGGAAAGATATTTAGAATGGTTAAATAGCCCAGCTATTGATGATGAAACTAAGTCAGAACTTAGAAAAATAGAGGGGAACGATACTGAAATAGAGGAAAGATTTTATAAAGACTTAGAATTCGGCACAGGAGGTCTTAGAGGTATCATCGGTGCCGGAACTAATAGAATGAATATTTACACTCTTCGAAAGGCTACTCAAGGCTTAGCCAATTATATTAATAAAGTGGCAGTTAAAGATAAAAGCGTAGTAATAGCTCATGATTCTAGACACATGTCTATTGAATTTGCAGATGAAGCGGCTAAGACTTTAGCAGCAAATGGAATTAAAGCCTATGTTTTTAATTCTCTTCGTCCTACACCGGAGCTTAGCTTTGCTGTAAGACAACTTGGATGTACTTCAGGAATAAATATTACTGCCAGTCACAATCCATCTAATTATAATGGATATAAGGTATACTGGGAAGATGGAGCGCAGATTACACCGCCTCACGATATTGGTATTATGGATGAGATAAGTAAGTTGGATTTTAGCGATAGTAAGACTATGCCTTTAGAGGAAGCAATTATAGATGGTTTATATGTTTCTATTGGTAAAGAAATAGATGATATATATATTGAGACTATTAAAAAATATGTTCTTCATCAAGATTTAATTAATAAATATGGAAAAGATTTAAAGATTGTATATACACCACTTCATGGTACAGGTCTTGTACTAGTTAAAAGGATTTTAGATGAATTAGGCTTTACTAATGTTTATGTAGTTAAGGAGCAGGCTAAGCCAGATGGAGATTTTACTACAGTTCCATATCCTAATCCGGAAGCTGCAGCTTCTTTTGAACTAGGATTAAAGCTTGCAAAAGAGGTGGATGCAGATGTTATTCTTGCTACTGATCCTGATGCAGATAGACTTGGTTGTTATGTGAAGGATAAGGCAGGAGAATACCATGTCCTAACAGGAAATGTCAGCGGATGTTTAATTGCAGACTATGAAATCGGTCAGAGAAAAGAATTAAAGGGTATTCCTGATGATAGTTATCTTGTTAAAACTATAGTTTCAACTAATCTTTCTGATGCAATAGCAAGAGGCTATAATTTAAAGCTTATAGAGTGTTTAACAGGCTTTAAAAACATTGGTAGAGTAATTCTAGAAGCAGAGGAAAAGAAGGAAGGAACCTATCAATTTGGCTTTGAGGAAAGTTATGGCTGTTTAATAGGAGATTATGCTAGAGATAAGGATGCTATTTCAGCTACTATGGCTATTTGCGAGGCAGCTTGTTTCTATATGGATAAGGGCATGAACCTTTGGGATGCTGTTTTAGATATGTATGAAAAATATGGATATTATGTTGATTCCATAAGCACTGTAACCATGGAAGGAAAAGCCGGATTACAAGAGATAGATAATATCATGACTAACATGAGAAACAATCCTCCAAAAGAGATAGGTGGATTAGATGTACTTGCAATTCGTGATTATGAAAGAGACGTAATAACTAATTTGCAGACAGGAGAAACTAAGCCAACAGGACTTCCAAAGTCAAATGTGCTTTATTATGAATTAGGTTCAGATTTTTGGGCTTGTGCTCGACCATCTGGAACGGAACCAAAGATTAAATTCTATTATGGAGTTGTGGGTTCATCACTTGCAAATGCTGATGAATTGTTAAATAATTTAGGCAAGGCAGTGAACCAATTACCAACAAACTATAAATAAAAGAACATAAATGTAAAATCCCTATTAAATCGGCTATTAAATCAACACTATTTCTTGAAAAAGCTTGACAAATCGGGGCTATACGAGTATAAATGTATGAGCGTGTGTTAATTTATCTTAAAAAAGATAGTATTACATATTACATGCAGATGAAATATAATATTTTATTTTAGAGGAGGAATACTCATGAACAAAACTGAATTAGTTGCTGCAATTGCAGAAGCAGGACAGGTATCAAAGAAAGATGCAGAAAATATGCTTAAAGCATTTACAGAAATTGTTGCAAAAGAACTTAAGAATGGTGGAAAAATCCAATTAACAGGATTTGGTACATTCGAAGTTACAGAAAGAGCAGCTCGTGAAGGAAGAAACCCACAAACTGGTGAGACAATGAAGATCGCTGCTTCTAAAGCTCCTAAATTTAAAGCTGGAAAAGTTTTAAAGGATGCAGTAAAATAGTTAACTGTTTTATGAGAATATACGGGGAAGAGTACAGGGTGCTCTTCCCTTTTCTGTATTTTAAAATGTGAAAAGGTTGTGAGTGAGGATTATGAGATTAGATAAATATTTAAAAGTATCAAGATTGATTAAAAGAAGAACTGTTGCGGCAGAAGCGGCAGGTGCAGGTAGAATTACAATTAATGGTAAAGTAGCTAAGGCTAGTACAGAAGTAAAAGTAGGAGATAAGATAGATATTGGTTTTGGTACGAAAACTGTATCTGTTGAAGTTGTTAAATTATTAGATACAACTAAGAAGGACGAAGCGAAGGATATGTTCAAGTATTTATAATTTAAATAAAGGTATAGGTTTAAAGATTTAATTAGAAAAGTAATATAATATACATCATACCTTATATTACTATTTACTTAGAGAAAAAAGATAGTTTTTACTGAAAATAGTAGAGTATTGTCTTTATGCATCTTAAGGTTTTTAATTGTGAACAGGTGTTTTTGTGAATGTGCACTACACTAGATTTAGTGGAATGGTAAGGTGAACTCTCAGATATATAGTGGTTTTTTGTATGATTTGTATCAAAAATACTGACAAATATAAAATAAATCAAAAAAACTTTTACATGTAAGAACATTGTAATTTGTGAAAAGCAACTTGAAAATATCTTTTTTTAAAAGTATGATACTTAGATAAAGATAAGATTTAATGGGAATTTTCTGTTTTCCTAAGAAAATTCTAAAGAGTAACTTTTTATATGTTTCAAATGGATTGGTAATTTACATGTCACGTAGGGATGCAAGAACAAGAATTAATAATAAAAAAAGAATAACCAAACGTGAAAAGCTTCGTTGTTATATTTTAGTGGCTGTTTTTGTTGTGGCAGTTGGAGTCTGTGGTTTTAGAACAGTTTCCAAGTGTCAGAAATATGATGCTCAGATTTCTTCATATAAAGCACAGCTTAAAAATGAAAATAAAAAAGAAAAAGAAAACAAAGAATTAGCCAAGCGTGTCAAAACTGATGAATTTGTTGAGCAATATGCAAGGGAAAAACTTCATATGGCTTTTGATAATGAAGTTGTAATTAAAAAATCAAATTAAATACAGACTTATATAAGGCTAATTGTGTTATAATTTGGGGTGTTACTGAAGTAGCACTCTTTTTTAATTTAATAATGATGTTATTTAGTGCTTTGAAATAATTTTTTATAATAAAGACAGAGTAGCAATTTGATTTTTTTGCATTAAAGATAGATTAAAATGTAAATGATTTTAAAAAGTAGTAAGTTTTAACTAGTTTGGTTTATTTTTTAAGGATTGAAAAAATGAAGATTATTGATAAAGTAAAAAAGTTCATAAAGGAAAAAGACTTAATTAATTCTGACGATAAAATCCTCGTGGGAGTTTCAGGAGGGGTTGATTCGGTAGTTTTATTTTCTATTCTTTTAAAGTTAAAAGCTTCTATGGATTTAGAACTTTATGTGGTTCATGTTAATCATGGAATAAGAGGGGCAAATGCTACTAGGGATGAGGAATTTGTTAAAAGCCTTTGTGATAAGAATAATATTTCATTTTCGGTAATTTGTGAGGATGTTCCCACATTTGCAAAAGAAAATAAGCTATCCGAAGAAGAAGCAGGAAGAATTATTCGAAGAAGGTCTTTTGAGAAGATAAGAGAAGAGATAGGCTTTGATAAAATAGCTTTAGCTCACCATATTGATGATAATGTTGAAACATTTTTCCTTAACATATGTAGAGGTTCCGGTATAAGTGGCGGCAGAGGTATGAATTCTAAAAATGGATATTACATTCGCCCATTTTTATGCCTGACCCGAAGTGAGATTGAGGAGTATGCGGGGGAAAATAATATTGAACATATCGAAGATGAAACTAATCTAGAAGATGAATATACAAGAAATAAAATTCGCCATAATATTTTGCCCTATTTAACTAAGGAGATTAATAAAAATAGTATTTGCCATATTAATTCTTTTATGGAGAGAAT
>JAISGP010000072.1 GCA_031263035.1 Lachnospiraceae bacterium
GATGATTTTGACGAAGCTATATTAAAATATGTAAAACAAAAGCATAATGTATTAATTGGAGAAAGAACTGCAGAGGATATTAAAATTAAAATTGGTACAGCCTATCAATTAATGGAAGAAGATGGTATTGAGGTAAGAGGTCGTAATTTTGTTACCGGTCTACCTAAAACTGTTACTATTACTTCTTCTGAAACGGAAGAAGCTTTAAGAGAACCCACCTCTAAAATTATTGCAACAATTGCTAAGGCTCTTGAAGAAACTCCTCCGGAGCTTGCTTCAGATATACTTGACAGAGGTATAGTCCTAACAGGTGGAGGTGCAATGCTTCGTGGTTTGGAGGAATTAATTGAAGAAAAAACCGGAATTCACACTATGAGAGCTGATAATCCAACACAAGTTGTTGCAATAGGAACAGGTCGTTACCTAGAGTTTTTAGCCGGAAGAAGAGATTTTTAATACGGAATGATAAGGTAGTTTTTACATAGATATATATATATCATATATATAATTGATGAGGTATAAGATTTATTTGAAATAAATAATTAAGAGTAGGAGTTTCCATATAGGATTTAATGGATGAATTAAAAGGTTATATTGAGAATATTATTTTTCATAATGAAGAAAATGGATATACAGTACTTGATTTAATTACAGATAAAAAAGAAGAATTAATCTGTGTAGGTTATATTGTTAATCCAAAGGCCGGGTTGATGTTAGATTTATCCGGTTCTTTTGTTGTCCACGATGTTTATGGAAAACAGTTTAAATTTGATACCTCAAGAGTTGTTTATCCTGAAGATGAAACGGAGATTTTAAGATATTTGTCATCAGGTGTTATTAAGGGTATTGGTAAAAAAACGGCTGAACGAATTGTAGAAAAGTTTGGCGAAGAAAGTTTTCGAATAATGGAAGAGGAACCTGAACGTTTAGCGGAAATAAAAGGTATTAATGAACGAAAAGCTAGAGATATTTCTGCTCAAGTTGAAGAAAGTAAAAATGCAAGAAATGCAATGATAAATCTTGCAAAATATGGGATTTCTCCTGCCATGTCTGTTAAGTTGTATGACAAATATCAGGATAGGATTTTTAATATTTTAGATAGGAATCCATATAAACTAGCAGATGAAGTTGATGGAATAGGTTTTAAAACTGCAGATGAAATTGCCAGAAAAGCAGGAATTAATATTGATTCTGATTTTAGAATAGAAAGCGGAATATTGTATTGCCTTGAATTAAATGTTCATGAAGGTAATACCTATATGGAAGAGGAACCCTTAAAATTAAATGCAGAATATATTTTAGGTGTAACTATAGCTAATATGGATGATTATTTGGACAGATTGGAATTGTCTAAAAAAATAGTTATTAAAGCTGATGATAAAGTTAAAATATATCCTAGCATGTATTTTTATATTGAAAAAAATGTTGCAAATAGATTATGTACTCTAAATTTAACAACTGAAAAAACAGAAGATGATATAAATGAATATATTGAAAATATTACTGATAAACTTGGATTTGAATTAGATCCATTACAGCTAAAAGCAGTAACTATGGCAGTTAATCATGGTATAACTTTGATTACAGGTGGACCGGGAACTGGAAAAACCACAACCCTTAAAGCTATTCTTTCTGTTTTTGATTCAGAAGGTTTTGATATTGCTTTAGCTGCACCTACAGGAAGAGCGGCTAAAAGAATGTCAGAGGCTACAGGTTATGAAGCTTCTACTATACATAGATTACTAGAAGCTACTAATGCAGGAACAGATAGTACTGAAACAAAGTTTAATAAAAATGAAAACAATCCTCTTGAAGAAGATTTAATTATAATAGACGAAATGTCCATGGTTGATATTCTCTTGATGAATAGCCTGCTATCAGCTGTAAGTGAGGGTACAAGACTTATATTTGTGGGAGATTATGATCAACTTCCGTCAGTAGGACCAGGTCAAGTTTTAAAAGATATGTGGGATTCTAACTCATTTCCTAATGTTCGTTTGGATAAGATATTTAGACAAGCGGCAGAAAGTGATATTATTCTAAATGCTCATAGAATGCAAAGTGGAGATAAGCTTGATTTAGATAATAAAAATAATGACTTCTTCTTTTTAGAAACAGAAGATAAAAATAAAGCTTTAGGTAATTTATTATATATGCTAGTTAAATATCTTCCATCATTTGTAGATACAGATATATTTAATATTCAAGTCCTCACCCCATCCAAAAAAGGTATGTTAGGCACTGTTTCTTTAAATAGACTTTTACAACATCATTTAAATCCTAAAACTCTTGATAAGGTTGAAATAGAATACAAGGATATTATCTTCCGCGAGGGAGATAAGGTTATGCAAATTAAAAATAATTATGACCTTAGTTGGGTAATAGAAACAGACCATGGATTTAAAATTGATGAAGGGTTTGGAGTTTATAATGGAGACATGGGAATTATAAAGGAAATTGATGAATTTAATGGTATTCTTTATGTGGAATTTGATGAGCATAGAATAGTTGAATATTCTACAACAGGTTTAGAAGATTTAGAGCATGCATTTGCAATAACAATTCATAAATCTCAAGGTAGTGAATATCCGGCAGTTATTATACCAATTCTTTCGATTCCTAGAAAGCTTCAATATAGAAATCTTATATATACAGGTATTACCAGAGCATCAAAATGTGTAACAATTATTGGAAGTAGAAGAGAATTATTTGGTATGATAGAGAATAATAACGTACAAGAAAGAAAAACTTCTTTAAAAGATAGAATAATTGAGATAAATGGAGGTGTCCTATAGAAACAGGTAAAATCAAAAATAAAGTATTAGAATTATTTTTTCCAACAGTTTGCCCTTTTTGTGAGAAAGTAAATAGAGAAGGTATTTGCCACAAATGCTTAGACGAAGTAAGAATTATAAGAAGTGATGATAATATTTGCAGAAAGTGCGGTAAGCTTTTATTAGATGAAGATTTCTGCGATGATTGCAAAAGAAAAGCACATTTCTTTGATGAAGGCAGAGGCCTTTTCGTTCATGAAGGTAAGGTTTCAGATGCCTTATACAAATTAAAATATCATAATATGAGAAATTATGGTGAGATTTTGGGAAAGGAATTAGGGAAAGCCTATTGCCATTTAATTGAAAAATGGCAGATTGACGAGATTATACCTATTCCTTTACATAAAGAACGTTTAAGGGAAAGAGGCTTTAATCAAGCTTATATAATTGCCAAGGAAATAGGAAAGATAACTAATTTGCAAATAGATACCAAATCTTTAGTTAGAAATAAGGCTACTTCAAGGCAGAAGGCACTTCATCATTTGGAGAGAATCAAGAATTTATCTAATGCTTTTTCTGCAACCTGTGATATGAGACATGTAAAGAATGTTCTGTTAGTTGATGACATTTACACAACTGGAAGTACTATAGATGAGGCTGCTAAGGTACTTAAAAACGTCGGAGTGGAGAAGGTATATTATTTGACAGTAAGTATAGGTGCGGATGATTAGAATATGATTATGTTTTTCTTAAAGTAACATTTAGCACAAAATTATGCTTTAAAGTAGATAATTCTATATATTTAATAATTTTTTACGTTTTAACTTGTTGTGAAAAGAATGTATCTCTTAAATGTGACTATTGGACAAGAAGTAGGTTATTTGATATAATTTTTTTAGATGATAGTTTTGAGGTGAAAATATGCAAGAACAACCAGATATTAAGAAAATAAAACTTATGACTACCTTGGCTTTGTATGATTCAAAAAAAGGTAGCAAAGACTTTAGAATAAGTGAATACCAAAAAAAAGATTATACTAGCTTTAACGTAATTTTATCTATGATTTGGGGAACAGTAGGTTATTTTCTAGTTTTAGGATTGATTGTTTTATCCTCATTTGACTGGCTTATAGGGCACTTCAGTAATGGACTTTTAATTGCTTTAATTATTGGAGTTATAGTTACATATATTGGAACTCTTTTAATTTATTCTATAGTTGCAGGTCATATATATAATAAGCGACATAAAAAGGCGAGAGAAAGAGTTGTTAGATATAATCACTATTTAATTCAGCTTTTAAAGATGACTAATAAAACAAGACATAATAAATAAAATTGTTCTTCAGTGGGAGAACTAATTTATTTTAAAAGATATCTAGACTTTAAAAACTAGATTATAAAAATAGAATGTATAATTTCTAGGAGAAAATTAATATGGAACTTATCCAAAAGATACAAGACTCATTTCAAGATATTTACGCTCAATATACAAAGTGGATTGATAGAATTGTCCAATTTATAATTGCTTTAATTACATTTTTAATGGTAAATCATATGGTTGGTTATATGAAACTTATAGATTCACCTTTAGTAAGTATAATTTTAGCCATAGTTGCTACAGTTTTACCTATGGCAGCTATTCCAATTATTGCCACGGTTCTAGTATTGTTAAATTTGTTTTCATTATCTTATGTATATATGGCTATAGTGGCTATAGTATTCTTAATTATTTACATTTTCTATTTTAGATTATCAGATACTAAAGCTGTTTATTTAGTTTTAGTACCTATAGCATTTCTACTTAATATTCCATTTGCAATTCCGGTTGCATTTGCCTTAGTTGGCGAGATTAGTTACATAATCCCTATGTTATTAGGAACCTTTATATTCTACATGTTAAAAGGAATTGGGCCTGACTTAAAGTCAACAACCAGTGCAAATGAAATGATTAATCAAAGCTCAGGATTTATAAAAGGTATTTTTCAGAACAAAGCAATGATAATAATGATAATATCAGTCCTGATTGTTTTCGTAGTTGTAAGTGTTATAAAGAAGATGGCAATTAAAAATGCATGGAAAATAGCAACGGTTTCAGGAGTTGTAGTAGGCTTTATTGTTGCAGTTCTTGGAAATGCTGTTTTTAAGGCTAAGATTTCTTTTATTATGTTAATCCTTGGAAGTATATTTGGAATATTAATTGGGTTAATCCTAGAGCTTAAACTATTTAAATTAAATTATGCAAAGAGCATATCTCTTGAATTTGAAGATGATAGTTACGTATATTATGTAAAAGCTATCCCTAGATTTTTAGATGAAAAGAGTAAGAATAAGAATTCTAAAAATAAGGAAGAGAGTTTGGATGATACTATATATTGGGATAAAAATAAATTATCTGAAGAGAATGAGGAAGTTGCTGACAATAAGGTGAAGAAGCCTGGGGTTAGACCAAAGTCTAAAAAAACCTATAATTCTAGAAATAAAGAAAAAGCAAATCAATTAAAGTCAACGAAAAATCTTTCTAGTGATGAGGTTAACAGACTTTTCCAGAAACATTTAGAGGAAACAGCAAAGATTCATTTAAAAGATAAAAAATAATTTATAGTTTAAGAGGTGGTAAAACTGACTGGATATTTCGAAAACTTAATTAGAAGATATATTCCAGCATGGTATTTTCCCAATATTCATTTTACAGATGTGTTAGAAGTTATAATTCTAAGTTTCATTATTTATCAATTACTAAAATGGATAAAGAATACTAAGGCATGGATGTTGTTAAAAGGTATGGTAGTTATTTTAGTATTTATTTTAGTTGCAGCGATACTTAGAATGAATACTATTCTTTATCTTGCTAAAAATTCCCTTACTGTTTTGGCTACAGCTGCTATCGTAGTATTTCAGCCAGAACTTAGACGTGCACTTGAAAAATTAGGCGAAAAGAATTATATGCCTATAATTAATTCCGGTAAGCAAAGACGTGCTTCAGATTATATTGTAGATGAAATAGTTGAGGCTTCTTTCGATATGGGGCAAGTCAAAACAGGCGCTTTGATTGTCATAGAAAATGTTGCTACTTTGACAGAATATGAGAATACTGGTATTCCTGTAGACGCTATTGTTTCAAGGCAGCTTTTGATAAATATATTTGAGCATAATACACCACTCCATGACGGTGCAGTTATGATTAGAGATAACAGAATAGTATCTGCTACATGCTATCTTCCTCTTTCTGAGAACATGAAAATTAGTAAAGAGCTTGGAACCAGACATAGAGCAGCTGTTGGTATGAGCGAAGTAAGTGATGCCATGGTTATAGTTGTTTCTGAGGAGACAGGGGCTGTATCTCTTGCTACAGGTGGGAAAATTCTTAGAAATCTTTCAAAAGAAGAGATTAAGGAAGAACTAATTTCTGTAATGGAAACTACTCCGGTTAGTAATTCGATTTTCAATTGGCTAAAAGGAGGTAGACGACATGAAGAATAAAATCCTTAACAATTTACCTCTTAAAATAATTGCAGTATTTGCAGCAATACTTCTTTGGTTTGTAGTTGTAAATATAGATGATCCAGTAGTTTCAAAATCATTTGCAAATATTCCTGTACAAATAAAAAACGATAGTTTAATTAAAAATAATGGTCAAACTTATCAAGTCCTTAACGATTCTCAAACTGTAAAAGTAGTAGTAAATGCTAAGCGTTCCATTATTGATAGAATAAGGCCAAATGATATTGTTGCAAGTGCAGATATGAATAATAGAACTCAGGATTTAGTTCCAATTTCTATAAGTCTTCGAAGATTTGAAGGAAGATATGAAAGTGCTAGTTGTGACCCTAGAAATCTACAGATAAAGATAGAACAGGAAGCATCTAATAAATTCCCGATAAAAGTTACAACAGAAGGAACTCCACGTGGAGGCTATGTTTATTCAGATGAAAGTACAGCAGACCCAGATACAGTTCAGATTTCAGGTCCAAAATCTGTGGTTGATAGAATAGATAAAGCAGAAGCTAAAGTTGATATATCAGGTAAATCTTCAGATGAGAGAGTAAAAGCTGAACTTGTTCTTTATGATTCAGCAGAAAATATTATTGACCAGACTCAGCTTATTAATAATATTGGTAATGAAGGATTATGGGTTAATGTAGTTTTCTTGAAAACAAAGGTACTTACAATTAATATAGATACATCAGGGCTTTCTGCGAAAAGTGGCTATAATATTTCTGGAGTAGTTAGTGAGCCTCAAGAGATAAGAGTGGCTGGAAGCGAAAAAGATTTAGAGAGCATAGATGATTTATCCATTCCTTCATATGCACTTAATGTAGGCGAATTAAGTAAAAGAACAGAAGTTACCGTTGACAACATTAATAGATTTCTTCAAACGGGACTAGAGTTAGCTGATAAGACTCAAAAATCTATAGTTGTAACTATTTTGGTTGATAAAGATGGTACAAGAACCTTTGATATACCTCTTGGTTCAATTATTGTAAGTAATATTCAAGACGGTTTATTAGCTAATTACAGTAAGGTTGGAATTATTGAATTTACTGTAGTTGGTGCTTCTAATCTATTGGATAAATATGCTAACCAAGAAAATAAGCAGGTTGTGCTGAATTTGCTTCAGTATAGTGAACCTGGAGAATATAAGGTTCCGTTAGATATTAAGCTACCTAAAGGTTTAAAACTAGATGATAAAAAGTATATAAAAGTAAATATTGAAAAAGCAGAAGATAATAGTACAGAAGATTAAAGAGAATTATGTTTTTAATATGTAAGAGTAAGAAAAATATATAAGCTAATCTACATTTTACAAAATTGATGATAATATATTTCATTTTCACTTTAGTATAGTAACTTGACTAAATACATTAATAAGAGTAAAATATTTTCTAATGTTTTTTAAACAAATAAAGCTGTGGTAGACAACTATCACAGCTTAATATTTACTAAATGAAAGGTGAGAAAGATGGGTAAAATTATTGGGGATGGTATTACATTTGATGATGTACTTTTAGTACCTTCATATTCAAATGTGATTCCTAATCAGATTGATTTAACAACAAGACTAACTAACAAAATAACATTAAACATTCCTATGTTAAGTGCAGGGATGGATACCGTTACAGAGCATAGAATGGCTATTGCTATGGCTAGACAAGGTGGTATTGGTATTATTCACAAGAATATGTCTATTGAGCAGCAAGCAGAGGAAGTGGATAAGGTTAAACGTTCTGAGAATGGAGTTATAACTGATCCATTTTATTTACACGCTGATAATACTCTTGAAGATGCTAATGATGTTATGGCTAAATACAGAATTTCAGGTGTACCCATTGTTGATAAAGATAAAAAACTTGTAGGAATAATCACTAACCGTGACTTAAAATTTGAAGAAGATTTTACTAAGAAGATTAGTGAATCTATGACCTCTGAAGGTCTAATTACAGCTAAAGAAGGTATTACTTTAGATGAGGCTAAAAAGATTTTAGCTAAGGCAAGAAAAGAAAAATTACCTATAGTTGATGAAGATTTTAAATTAAAGGGTCTTATTACAATTAAGGATATTGAAAAACAGATTAAATATCCTCATTCAGCAAAGGATGAACAAGGAAGACTTCTTTGTGGTGCAGGTATTGGAATAACAGCTGATGTACTTGATAGAGTAGCAGCTCTTGTAGAAGCAAAGGTTGATGTTGTAGTTTTAGACTCAGCTCATGGTCATAGTCAGAATGTATTAAACTGCGTAAAGATGATTAAAGAGAAATATCCAGAACTTCAGGTTATTGCCGGAAATGTTGCAACTGGAAAAGGAGCTAAAGCTTTAATAGAGGCTGGTGCTGACTGTGTAAAGGTTGGTATTGGTCCTGGTTCTATTTGCACAACTCGTATTGTGGCAGGAATTGGAGTTCCTCAAATAAGTGCTATTATGAATGCTTATGAAGTAGCTAAAGAATATAATATTCCAGTTATTGCTGACGGTGGTATTCAGTATTCTGGAGATATGACTAAAGCCCTTGCTGCCGGTGCTAATACTTGCATGATGGGAAGTATGTTTGCAGGATGTGACGAAAGCCCGGGAGAGTTTGAATTATATCAAGGAAGAAAGTATAAGGTATATAGAGGTATGGGTTCTATCGCTGCTATGGAAAATGGTAGTAAGGATAGATACTTCCAAACAAATGCTAAGAAGCTTGTTCCGGAAGGTGTTGAAGGCCGTGTAGCTTATAAAGGAAGTGTAGAAGATACAATATTCCAACTTGTAGGTGGAATAAGAGCCGGTATGGGTTATGTTGGAGCTGAAAATATTGAACAATTAAAAGAGAATAGTGAATTTGTTAAAATCTCTAACGCTTCATTAAAAGAAAGTCATCCACATGATATACATATTACTAAAGAAGCACCAAACTATAGTGTAGATAATTAAAAGAAATTTATATAACCTAGTAAAATGAAACGAAAATTTCTTTTACTAGGTTTCTTTACGTTTAAATGTAGTATTCTTACTTGGAGTAATGTATATTATAACTTCTTATGCTGAAATATAAATGTTTTGTATTACAAAGTTAATATAATACCTTGAAATCAAATATTTCTCGGTAAAACGTTGGTAGAATAATAAAAATAACAACTAAAGGTGGTAGGATATGAGTAATAGGTTATACTTAGCTATAAAGAAACTAGTTGAATATGGTATTAAAACAGGACTTACACCTGAAAGAGAAAGAATTTACACTAGAAATCTTCTTTTAGAATTATATGGAGAAGATATATTTGAAGATAGTGATGAGATTGATTTATCTGATAAAATTTCTTTAGAACCATTGTTAAATGAATTATTAGATGAAGCTGTTAAAAGAGGCATAATTGAAGATTCAGTTACCGAAAGAGATTTATTTGATACAAAATTAATGAATGCCCTCATGCCTAGACCTGCAAATGTTGAAGAAGAATTCTTTAAGAGATATGAGCTATCTCCAGTTAATGCAACAAATTATTTTTATAATTTATCTAAAGATAGTAATTACATTAGAACATATCGAATAGAAAAAGACGTAAAGTGGTCATATGAAAGCAAATATGGAAAAATAGATATGACAATTAATCTTTCTAAACCGGAAAAGACACCGGAAGAAATTGCTAAAGCTGCCAAAGAGGGATTTAAATCTGAAAATGTATATCCAAAATGTTTGCTATGTAAGGAAAATGAAGGGTTTTCAGGTAATTTAAATAAGCAAGCTAGACAAACTCTTAGATTAATTCCATTAAATTTGGGTGGAGACAAAATGTATTTTCAGTACTCTCCATATGTATATTATAATGAGCATTGTATCGTTTTTAACGATAAACATATACCTATGGTAGTTAATAGAAAGACATTTGTAAGACTTTTAGATTTTGTAAAACAATTTCCGCATTACGTAATTGGTTCTAATGCTGATTTACCTATCGTTGGCGGATCTATCCTTTCTCATGACCATTATCAAGGAGGAAATTATACATTTCCTATTGCAAATGCAGAAGTATTAAAAGAAGTAACAATTAAGGGATATGAAGACTTGAAGGTAAGTATACTTAATTGGCCTGTATCAACAATAAGAATAGCTGGAACTAATGATAAAAAAATGGTTGATTTAGCTAATCATATATTTGAAACATGGAAAGATTATAACGATGAAAGTGTAAATATAGTATCTCATACTGATGGTGTAAGACATAATACATTTTCACCAGCTGCTAGAAAAAGAGGGGATGTTTTTGAATTAGATTTATTACTTCGAAATAATAGAACTTCAGAAGAACATCCTTCAGGAATTTTCCACTCAAGAGAGCTTTATCAGAATATAAAACGAGAAAATTTAGGGCTTATAGAAGTAATAGGCTTAGCAATTCTTCCAGCAAGAATGAAGTCGGAGATGAAATTACTTGCAGATAGACTAGTTAGTGGTGAAGATTATTCTAAAGATGATGTTCTAGCAAAGCATAAACCATGGGTAGAAGATTTCCTTCCAAGACATAAAGATATAAATAAAGATAATGTAGAAGAGATACTATATGAGGAAATGGGACATGCATTTAGCTGTTGCCTTGAAGATGCAGGAGTATTTAAAATGAATAAAGAAGGGCAGGAAGCATTTGAAAGATTTATAGATGCATTATAATATAAAATGAGGGGGCTGTCGCACTAATCCTTTAGTGCGACAGCACATTTTAGTATGATAGGAATATAAAAAGTGAATATTCTTTAATAGTAAAATTGTGTTTTATAAATTCAAAGCATCAGATACATTATAGAGCCCAGGCTTTTGATTTATTAAAAATCGGCCACAGGTTACAGCTCCAGATGCGAAGCATTCATAGCTATAAGAGTGATGGGTTATTTCAAGTCTTTCACCTTCAAATCCGAAGAAAACTGTGTGGCTACTTGCTATATTACCTGCACGAAGTGAGTGATAACCAATAGTTCCTTCTTCACGAGGAAGGGCACCATGGCGACCAAATCTGGCAATATCATTTAATTTCTGACCTCGAGCCTTAGCAAGTATTTCACCCATTTCTAAAGAAGTTCCAGAAGGAGCATCAATTTTTTTATTATCATGCATTTCTAAAATTTCAATATCAGCTTCACTTCCAATTTTTTCCGTAATAAACTTTAGTACTTTATTCATAACATTAACAGCTTTTGAAGTATTAGCAGCATAAAGTATTGGGATGCTCTTGCTTCCTGTTTTAAACCTATCCATTTCTTCTTCAGAAAATCCAGTAGTTCCGCATACAAGAGCTTTTTTATGCTTAATACAGTTATCTAGTACCTTTAAAGAGTTTTCTCTTGTAGAAAAGTCAATGACAACATCACAATCATCAATTTTATCTTCAAGATTATCAATAACTGGAACTTTAAGAGTTCTTCCTACAAATGCAACAGCACCTAAATCATCACCGATATAGTCACGTCCTTTTGGTGCAACGCCTGCAATTAATTCATCATCACTTTTGGCAATGATTTGAGTAATAAATTTTCCCATTTTCCCTCTTGGTGCAATAACTATAGCTTTCATCTTAATTCCTCCTTGCATATTTATTTTCTTGATTTTATTTTAGTGTATATATAGTTTAAAAGCAATTTAAATATAATTTAATATAAAAAATCCAGAGTAATTAAGAATACTCTGGAAGTAAAATAATACTAATTATTATTAAAAAATGTATAAATTAAAGAATAGATTGAAGTCGCTTTTTAAGAAGTACCCCAACAGATTCAGCTGCAACGCATTTAATTATGGTTCCGGGAATAAAAGGAATAATTGTAGCTGTAAGGGTAGCCCATAAGTTAGAATTTGTTAGAGCCATAAATAAAGCAGCACCCATGGCAAAGTTAATTAATGTACCAAGAATTATTCCTATAGCAATCCATATAAGTTTGTGGGTTTTTATTTTTGCAAATAAACCAATTACAAGTGCCATAAGTGGAAATGAAAAAAGAAATCCACCGGTTGGACCTACAAATTTAGAAATTCCTCCAGTAAAACCGGCAAACACCGGTAAACCTACTGCTCCCAATAATAAGAAAACCAAAACAGATAAGGTTCCGTTTTTAGGACCTAAAACAATACCGGTAAGTATTATAGCAAATGTCTGCATAGTTATAGGTACAGACCCAGGCATTGGAATAGATATTTGACTAGTGATTACGATAACAGCAGTGAAAAGGGCAATAAAAGCCATATCTTTCACAGCTAAATTAGATTGTTTCATTTTTGGTTTTTCAACTCCTAGGTTGTTCATGATATAATCCTCCCGCAAAACAAGCATTTCAATATAGTGACAATGATATAACATTCTGACAATATTGTCAACAATAATTTGCCGTAATTGTTAACACATTTATGCTTGGGAGAATACAATTAGTGACAATAGAACATAAAAATTTCATTATAGTCTAAAATAATCAAATGATTTATAATTATAGTTATTTAAAATAGAAGTGTAAAGTTAAGATGTGATAAATGCTAAAAAGTAACCATATTTCACACAAGAAAAGGAAATACATAACATTTTATTTAGATAGATAAAAACAATAAAATGAGAATAGAAATATAACTAGATTAGATATAAAAAACAATGTATAAAAAAAGCTTTTCAATTATTAAAAACAAGGATAAGTAGCATATTAGAAGTAATAAAATCAAATCTTATTCTTGCAAATAAACATAATATGCATTATAATAACAAAGGTCAAAAAAGAGGTTGTGAAGTTTTTCTTTTATAGCGGATTGGCCCTTTTGATAGACTAAAGGTAGATTTTAAAGCGGATTGGCCCTTTTGATATCCAGACTGAATAATTTATTGAAGCGGATTGGCCCTTTTGTTAGACAAACAGAATACTTTATTTTAGCGGATTGGTGTAATGGTAGCACATCAGACTCTGACTCTGCTAGTACAGGTTCGAATCCTGTATCCGTTGCTTTTAATATGATTACCCCATCCCCTAAACTAATTTTAGGGGATAGTTGCTATATATAGCTACATACGGAGTGTGGCTCAGCTTGGTAGAGCGCTGCGTTCGGGACGCAGAGGTCGCAAGTTCAAATCTTGTCACTCCGATTATAGTAAACATCAATCTAAAAAAATAGCTTCACTGGAGCTATTTTTTTTAATGTCAATGCAAGAAAGACCCTGTCACTTCGCTTACCTTTCGCCTCGTCTCACTTTCTGACCATTTTTTCTTTTTTCACATTTCTTGTGCATATTTCCCAAAACTTTACTTTGATTATTGTGAATAAAGTAGAATTGATAATTAATTTAATGAAAAAGCTTGCAAAAATTATCCTTTATGTTATCATGTAGGCAATCAATTGGAAACGTTACCGACAACGTTTCCAAAGAAACTATAAACAATGTGAAAAGAAGGAGAAAAAGCATGAAAATGAAAAAGATTATGGCTGTACTTTTGTCTACAGCAATGGTTGCAACTTTAATGGTAGGTTGTGGATCAAAGAAATCAAGCGATGATGCAAAAGGAAAAGTTTATTACTTAAACTTTAAACCTGAGGTAGCAGAGCAATGGACTAAAATTGCTAAGGCTTACACAAAAGAAACAGGAGTTGAAGTAAAAGTTGAAACAGCGGCTTCTGGTCAATATGAGACTAAACTCAAATCAGAAATCGCTAAAACAGATGCCCCCACAATGTTCCAAATTAATGGACCTGTAGGTCTTGAGTCATGGAAAGATTATTGTGCTGATTTAACTGATTCAGATTTATACAAAAATCTTTCAGACCAAAACATGGCAGTAAAGAAAGATGGCAAAGTATATGGTATCCCATATGTTGTTGAAGGATATGGAATTATCTATAATAAAGCTATTATGGATAAATATTTTGCATTATCTGATCAAAAATCAGGAATTAAATCAACAGATGAAATTAAAGATTTTGCAACACTTAAAAAAGTAGCAGATGATATGCAATCTAAAAAAACTGAACTTGGAATTAAAGGTGTATTTTCATCAACATCATTTGCACCAGGTGAAGACTGGAGATGGCAGACACATCTTGCAAATCTTCCTGTATATTACGAATACAAAGATGCTAATGTATCTGATATGAAAGATCTTACATTCAAATATAATAAAGAATTCAAAAACATCTTTGATTTATATCTTGACGATTCAACAACTAAAGCTGGACTTCTTGGATCAAAAACTGTAGAAGATTCTATGGCAGAATTTGCACTTGGACAAAGTGCTATGGTTCAAAATGGAAATTGGGGTTGGAGCCAAGTATCAGGAACTAAAGGAAATGTAGTTAAAGCAGAAGATGTAAAATTTATGCCTATATACACAGGTATGCCTGATGATGCTAAACAAGGACTTTGTATTGGTACAGAAAACTACTGGTGTATAAATGCTAAGGCTTCTAAAGCTGATCAAAAAGCTACTATGGACTTTATGAATTGGTTAACTTCTGGTAAAGGAAAGAGCCAAATGACTAAACTTGGATTTATTTCTCCATTTAAAACATTTACAGATGCTGAACAACCTGATGATCCACTAGCTAAAGAAGTAGTTTCTTATATGAACAATAAAGACCTTACTTCAGTTTCTTGGAATTTTACAACATTCCCAAGTCAAGCATTTAAAGATGCCTTTGGACAAAATCTTCTTAAGTATGCACAAGGACAGATGAAGTGGAATACTGTAGTTAAAGATATGGTTGCAGACTGGGCAAAAGAAAAAGCCGCAGCAGCTGAATAAATTAGCCTGAAACGCTGCAGGGTTCCTGCAGCGTTTTCTTTTAATCGATAATGTAGATTAATAGTATAGTATTTCATACATATCTAGATATTCTTTTGTTTATAGTAAAAAAATATAAAGTAAATTTGAGTATTGTAACAATAATTATAAGAGGACAAAAATATGCAAAAAACTATGAAAAAATATTTTCCAATTTTTGTTGGTCCTACACTTCTTGCGTTTATTATTGCATTTGCAATTCCATTTATAATGGGTTTATATCTTTCTTTTTGCAAATTTACAACAGTTACTGATGCAACCTTTGTAGGGTGGAACAATTATTTAAAGATGGTGCAAGATAAAGACTTTGTACATGCTTTATTATTCACTATAGCTTTTACAGTAGTTTCTATGATTACGATTAATGTATTTTCATTTTTAATCGCTCTTGGACTTACAAGAGGTATAAAGGGAACAAATCTTTTTAGAACTACATTTTTTATGCCAAATCTTATTGGTGGTATTGTTTTAGGATATATCTGGCAACTTATTATAAATGGTATTCTCCTTTCTAGCGGAGTTACCATAACTACTAATCCAAAATATGGTTTTTGGGGTTTAGTAGTCTTAATGAATTGGCAGTTAATCGGATATATGATGATTATTTATATAGCAGGTATTCAAAATATTTCAGGAGATTTAATTGAGGCTGCTAAAATTGATGGAGCTACGAATTTTCAGATTTTAAAGAAGATTACAATTCCATTAGTTATGCCATCATTTACAATCTGTTTATTTTTAACACTTACTAATTCTTTTAAACTATTTGATCAGAACTTGGCTTTAACAGCCGGAAATCCAGCAAAGCAAACAGAAATGTTAGCTTTAAATATATTTAATACTTTTTATGGTAGAGTAGGATATGAAGGTGTTGGACAAGCTAAGGCTGTAATATTCTTTGTTATGGTTGCAGTTATTGCACTAGTGCAACTTGTACTTACGCGTCGTAAGGAGGTGGAGAACTAATGTTAAAAGTATCAAAGGGAAAAGCAACGGTTTTAACTGTTGTAATGTCAGTATTAACAATATTATTTCTTGCACCAATAATAATAATTCTAATTAATTCATTTAAAGATAAGCTTTATATTAATAGTGCACCATTTAGCCTGCCAACAGGTGATATGTTTGTAGGTATGTCTAATTACATTGGTGGTATTATGAAAACAGGCTTACCTAAAGCTTTTTGTTATTCTTTATTTATCACTGTATTTTCTACAGCGTTAATTATAGTTGGAACTTCCATGACGGCGTGGTATATTACTAGAGTAAAAGGTAAGTTTACGGGAGCATTATATTATGTTTTTGTATTTGCAATGATAGTACCATTCCAGATGGTCATGTTTACTATGGCCAAAGTTGCAAATATAATTCGTTTTGATAATCCAATAGGAATAATATTTTTATACTTGGGATTTGGCTCGGGTTTGTCGGTATTTATGTTTTCTGGATTTGTAAAATCAATTCCAATAGAAATAGAGGAAGCTGCACTAATTGATGGGTGCAATCCTTTGCAAACATTTTTTAAAGTGGTTCTTCCTATATTAAAACCAACAGTTATAACAGTTGCAATATTAAATGTTATGTGGATATGGAATGACTACCTATTACCTTCTCTTATTTTACCAAGTGAAAATATGACAATTCCTATTGCAGTTCAATATCTTCGTGGTGGATATGGTTCCATAGATATGGGTGCCATGATGGCAATGCTTGTACTTGCAATTTTACCAATTATTATTTTCTATCTATTCTGCCAGAAATACATTATAGAAGGTGTCGTAGCAGGAGCAGTAAAAGGATAGAAGAAAGGACAACTTGATGAGAGCTAGCGGTATATTAATGCCAATAACCAGCCTTCCGTCAAAATATGGAATAGGTTGTTTTTCAAAGGAAGCCTATGACTTTGTAGATAACCTTGCAAATGCATATCAAAGCTATTGGCAAATTTTGCCTATAGGACCTACAAGCTATGGAGATTCTCCTTATCAGAGTTTTTCTACATTTGCAGGAAATCCATATTTTATAGACTTAGAACAACTTGTATTGGAAGGATTAATTACAAATGAGGAGATAAATCAGTTTGACTGGGGAGACAATTCAGAATATATAGATTATGAAAAAATATATCTGTCTAGAAAACCTATTTTGCAAATAGCTTTTTCAAGAGCTGAATTATCTAAAAATACAGATTATCAACTTTTTAGAGAAGCAAATTCAGAATGGCTTTATGATTATGCCTTATATATGGCAATAAAAGACCATTTTGGCGGAATTATGTGGAGCGAGTGGAAAGAGGATATAAAAACTCGTGAGCCGGAAGCTATTAACTATTATGATAATTTATTAAAGTCAGAGATGGAATACTATGAATTTGTTCAATTTAAGTTTTATGAGCAATGGGAAAAGCTTAAAAGTTATGCAAATGAAAAAGGGATTAAGATAATCGGTGATATTCCAATCTATGTTGCATATGATAGTGCTGATACTTGGGCAAATCCTGATGTATTTCAAATGGATGAAAAAAAGAATTTAACCGGTCAAGCTGGAGTTCCTCCTGATGGGTTTTCCAAAACTGGACAACTCTGGGGCAATCCCCTTTATAATTGGGAGTACCTAAAGGAGACAGGTTTTTCTTGGTGGAAAAAGAGAATTATGCATCATGTGAAAATATTTGATGTTATTAGAATTGATCATTTTAGAGGATTTGATGCATATTATCATGTTCCTGCAGGAGATAAAACAGCTGAACATGGTACATGGAAACCGGGACCTAGCTTTAGTTTTTTCCAAGCTTTGCAAGAGGAACTAAGTCAAATTGATATTATTGCTGAAGATTTAGGCTATCTTACAGAATCTGTATTTAAACTTCTTTCAGATACTGGGTATCCCGGAATGAAAATTCTCCAATTTGCATTTGATTCAAGAGAAGCAGAAACATCTGCATATTTACCACATAATTATATAGAGAATTCAGTGGTTTATACAGGAACTCATGATAATGAAACTACTAGAGGTTGGTTTAAAGATTTAGATAAAGAAGATAAAAAATTCTTTTTATCTTATATTGGAAGAAAAGATATTGATGAAGAAGAGGCTGCAGAAATTGTAATTCGTATGGCAATGAGTAGCGTTTCAAAATTATGTATTATTCCAATTCAAGATTATTTAAACCTTGACAATCAGGCACGAATCAATACTCCTTCAACCTTAGGTGGAAATTGGATGTGGCGTTTAAAGGTGGGGCAGCTTACAGAAGAAACCTTTAAAACAGTTAAACAGATTACAAAGATTTATGGAAGAAAACAGGTTAGAAAATAACTTATTATTTTAATTTTAATATTGAAATATGATTAACCTTAAATACATAGAAAGAATGTAAAGTGTGAAAGTTATCTTTCATTTTCTAATCGGATTTAGATAAAATAGTTAATTTAAATCATAAATCAACGATAAATTCATTAAAAAATTGAGTATCATTATATTCCAAAAAGTAGTAAAATTTTTTCCAGAGTGTAGGGAAAAAGTGGGGTATGTAAAATGAGTGCAACAATTAAAGATATTGCAAGAGAATGTGGTGTTGGCGTAAGTACAGTATCTAGAGCTATTAATAACCATCCGGATATTAATCAGGATACGAAAAAATTAGTTCTAGATACTGTTAAAAAGTATAACTATGTGCCTAACAACAGCGCAAGAAATCTAAAGCGAATTGCATCAAAAACAATAGCTATTCTTGTAAAGGGTATTTCCAATCCTTTGTTTTTTAGCATGGTTGAAATGATGGAAAAAGAAATTAAAAACAATAAATACAATTATTTTCTTCAACATGTTGATGATAGACAAGATGAGGTTGATATTGCAATAAGTTTAATTAAGGAAAAACGATTAAGCGGAATAGTTTTTTTGGGAGGTTTATATGATCGCTCAGAAGAAAAACTTTCTAAGATTACAGTTCCTTTTGTTTTAAGTACTATCGGAATGATGGATGCAAATATTAAAGCAACTTGTTCCTCATTTTCTTTAGATGATAAGCTGGAAGGATATAAAATAGTAGATTATTTAATTAAAAAAGGTCATAAGAAGATAGCTTTTTTAGGAGCTAGTGCTGACGACGAAAGTGTTGGAAAACTTCGTCTTGAAGGATATAAAAAGGCTCATAAAGAAAATAATATTTCTTTTGATGAAGATTTGATTAGATGTATGGATGAAACATTACCATCCTATTCTATGAAGAATGGATATAAGGTTATGAAAGATCTTCTTGCAAATAAAAAGCAATTTACAGCGGTATTTGCAATATCAGATATGCAAGCTATTGGAGCAAGTAAGGCGATTTTTGAAGCAGGATTAAAAATACCGGAAGACATTTCTATGGTAGGATTTGATGGATTAGATAATGGTTTGTTCTATAATCCTTCAATTACAACTTTAGCACAACCTATTGAAGAAATTTCTACAGAATCTATTTCTGCATTATTTAAAATGATTAAAAGTAAAAAAAGTGTAAAAGGGAAAGTATTCCCAGGAACTTTAATTGAAAGAGAATCTACAAGAGCAATTTAGGTTATAAAATAGGAGAAAGCATGGCAGATATTAAATATTTACTTGAACAGAAACTAGGAAAAGATATAGATAAGTCTAGTCAGGAGGAGGTTTTTCTCGGATTACTTAAACTTACTAAGGATATGGAGAAAGACAGAACTCGCCTAGATGGAAATAAAAAGCTTTATTATATTTCCGCAGAGTTTTTACTTGGAAAACTTCTTTCAAATAACCTTATTAACTTAGGTGTTTATGATGAAGTAGAAGCAATTTTAAAAGAAGCGGGTCATAGTTTAAAAGAGATTGAAGAATTAGAAAATGAGCCATCTCTTGGAAATGGTGGACTAGGACGTCTTGCAGCCTGTTATCTAGATTCCATTGCAACTTTAGGCTTGCCTGGAGATGGAGTTGGAATTAATTATCATTTTGGTCTTTTCAAGCAAGTATTTAAAAATAGAAAACAATATGAAGAGAAAAATCCTTGGATAACCAGCGTATCATGGCTTAATCCAACAGGCGATGAATTCGATATTGAATTTGGCAAATTAACTGTTAAATCAATTCTTTATGATCTAGATGTAGTAGGCTATGATAACGGTGTTGATAAACTTCATCTTTTCGATATTAAAACAGTAGATGAAAGTATAGTCAAAGATGGAATTAATTTTGATAAAAAAGATATAGCTAAAAATCTTACCTTATTCCTGTATCCAGATGATAGCGATAAAGATGGGCAACTTCTTAGAATTTATCAGCAATACTTTATGGTTAGTTCAGGAGCTCAGCTTATCCTTCAAGAAATGGATAATAAAGGCTTTGATATTCGCACCCTATCAGACCATGTAGTAATACAGATTAATGATACTCATCCATCTATGGTAATCCCAGAGTTAATAAGACTTCTTATGAAAAGAGGGATTTCGATAGATGAAGCAATAGAGATTGTATCTAAAACCTGTGCCTATACTAATCATACAATTTTAGCTGAAGCTTTAGAAAAATGGCCAATCTCTTATCTTGAAGAAGTAGTACCACAACTTTTGCCAATTATTGAAGAACTAAATACAAGAGTGGTTAAAATGTATGGAGAAAAAACTGCAATTATTGATAAGGATAAAAAAGTTCGTATGGCAAATATGGATATTCACTATGGTATATCTGTAAATGGTGTTGCAGCACTTCATACAGAAATATTAGAAAAGTCAGAGCTAAAAGATTTTTATGATATTTATCCTGAAAAATTTAATAATAAAACTAATGGCATTACCTTTAGAAGATGGCTTATGCACTGTAATACACCTTTAGCTAATATTATTTCTTCAAAGATTGGTGATGGCTGGAAAAAAGATGCAGATGAACTCAAAAAACTAAATAATTTCATAGATGATGAAGAGTTTTTGAAAGATATTCTTCATACGAAAAAAAGGGCAAAACATGAATTAGTAGACTACGTTGCAAATACATGGAATATTAATCTTATGCCAAATTCTATTTTCGATATTCAGATTAAAAGACTTCATGAATATAAGCGTCAACAGATGAATGCCCTTTATGCAATTTACAAATATTTAGATATTAAGGCAGGTAATAGACCTAAAACTCCTATTACAATGATATTTGCAGCTAAAGCAGCTCCAGCCTATGTCCTTGCGAAAGATATAATTCATTTGCTATTATGCTTACAAGAATTAATAAATAAAGATGAAGATGTTAATCCATACCTAAACTTAGTAATCCTTGAAAATTATAATGTAACACTAGCATCTAAGTTAGTTCCGGCTTGTGACGTAAGTGAACAAATTTCTCTTGCTTCTAAAGAAGCTTCCGGCACAGGTAATATGAAATTCATGCTAAATGGTGCAGTAACCTTAGGCACAATGGATGGTGCAAATGTAGAAATTGCAGGATTAGTTGGAGAAGGCAATATCTATATCTTTGGAAAAGACAGCGAAACAGTAATTAATCTATATGCAAATAACGCCTATAATCCTAAAGAACTTTATGATGAAGATCCAGATATAAGAAAATGGGTGGACTTCATTACAGGAGAAGAACTTCTTGCAATAGGTGATAAAGTCAATCTAACACGTCTTCATGATAATATGGTCAACAATGATTACTTTATGGCATTACTTGACGTAAAAGACTATATAAAAGTTAAAGAACAAGCCTTTGAAGATGGCTGTGATAGAATGTCTTGGGCTAAGAAGATGGTTAAAAACATTGCAGAAGCCGGTTATTTTTCGGCAGATAGAGCCATCACAGAATATAATAGAGATATTTGGAAGTTGTAGAAATACTTGGCACCCCTTTTGGGGTGCTATATTTAGTTATATGAAAGGTTCCGCAAAATATGCGAAGCCTTTTTTAGTATGTGTAAATAACGATATATTTCATGAACAGTAATTATAGGAGCATTTCAGTATTGATAACCTCAAGTCAAATGTGTTTAGAATGATTAACTGTTGTAGAAAGTAACATCAAAACAATTGAATTTATATATTGGTTATATATATTTAACAAATATTTTATTATTAGTTGACGTATGTAAATAAATGTATTATACTACACCAAATAGGTTAGTGTCGGGATTTTTACGGTTTATGACATGAAATTTGTTTAATTTAAGATGTGGATTTAATATTATTTTAAGAAAAGGAACATCTATTAAATATTATCGTTGTATAAGAATAGAAGTTTTTTCTTATTCATGCATGTTGAGATATAAGGGAGAGTGATTAAATGCTTAAGGTATATATTTGTGATAATGATAAAGATGCCAGAAGCAAACTAAAGGCAAATTTAGAGAAATTTGTTGAAAAATTAAAGATAAATATTTTAATCAGAGAATTTGATTCTTCCATAGAGTTATTAAATACATATGATAGTAAAGATTCTTGTCATATGTTGTATTTAGATACGGATTTAAAACAAATGGATGGAATAAAAACTGCTGAGTTGCTTCGTAAAGCTGGATACAATAATGAAATAATATACTATTCCTGTAACAAGCCTGAAGTGTTTAGAAGTTTTGATGTTGATGCTTTTCACTACATTATAAAGAATGAAACATCCATTGAAAGAGAAAAAGAAATATTTTTTCATGGTTATGAAGCTATAAAAAGAAAAAGTAGAAATTATATTACTGTAAGTTGTGGAGGAGAAAGTGTAACATTGCCTCTTAGAGAAATTCGTTATTTTACAGTAAATAAAAGAATTGTTAAGGTGGTATATGGAAAAGAAAAAATATTTGAGTTTTATTCATCTTTAAATAGAATAGCAAGTTCAGTAGAAGATAAGGGTTTTATTAGAATTAATAAAAACTGTCTTCTAAATATGCGTTATATTAGATCAAAAACTAAAACTGACGTAATTGGAGCTGATGGAAAAACTTTTGAAATTGGAAGAAATTTTAGAAAGGAGGTTCCATATATACTAGATGAATATTTTAAAGAGAAAGAAGTTTTACATATTTAATTTGTTAATTGTTATGATAGTAATTTTTCTCTTAGTTTTTAATAATACAAAAGTAATAGCATCAGAGCCATCCACATTTAAAGAAGTTATTAGTAGCAATGAGTTTTATACTTTATATTATACGAGAATAGAAAATAATCATTACGTAGTTAGTGGAAAGGATATATATTCTCCATTAGTAGAAATGAAAAATATTTTAAGTGTTGAAAATAGTAAGATGTCTTTAGAGAATATACAAGCTAAAATGCAAAAAAGTACAACTTCTTTACGTGAATATGTATTAGATAGAAGTGGTTTTTTACTCCGAAAAGTTGGTAATAATAAGATATTGAATACATCTAGTGTAAGTATAGTTTTAAATAGAGTATCGGTAGAAAATATAAAAAATAGGGAACTTCTTACTGCTACATATAAATTAGAATTTGATGAAATTCAGATACCAATAAATCTTTATATTTTATCACCACCATCTAAAAATCAAGATAATGATAGTGGAAACAATGTGAGTGATAATAAAATTACCAAAGAGAAAACAATTGTAAAAAATAATTATATTACAGAAGAAAAATCTATAGATTATTATAAACAAGAAATTTCTAAAGCTTCAAATTATAAAAATGCAAATATTAGCAATTCAAGCTTATTACCGGTAAATAAAAAGAATATTATAAAAAATATTAGTTCATTAAATATAAAATTTTTTCAAATAAAAGCAGATGATAAAAGTGTAGAAGCACCAGAAATTACTTTTAAATGGCTATTTTCACATTCTTATATTATCACATCATTTTTAGCTTTAATAATATTTGTAATATGTGTGTGTGTATTGTTATCGGATTTATATGTTATTACATTTTGGAATAGACATAGAAGAAAACTTATTAGAAAAAAAGTAGAAAACAAAGAAATTTTAAAGATTCAGGAGGAACAGTAAAATGAGGCGTAAACATGATTTGAAAAAAAGTATATCTTTTATACTGTCATTAGCAATGGTATTTACCATGAGCGTTACTTACATGCCAAGTATTAGTAATGCGGCTGATGAAAGTGTAGAAAATCAAGTGTCAAATAATAAGAGCAGTGATAATTTGACAAAACAAACAGAAACAACAAGTGAACAAGCAGAAGATAATCAAATATCAGATAAACAAAATACAAATAATAAGATAGAAAAGCAAAATAAATCCCTAAAAAGTGTTTCAAGTGGAGAAGATTCTTTAAAACTAGAAGTAGCTACAGAAGATGGATTTAAAGATGTAGATTCAGCAGAAATTAATCATGCTGCTACATGGGCTATTGATTCTAGTGGTCAAATTCATAAACAGATTAGAATTACTCCTACATTTTCTGAAGTAAATGAGAGTAAAACTAGAACTTTAACAGTAACTATCCCTAAGGGAATGAAAATTATAGAGTATACAGCTAAATCTGGAGTGGATGTTAATGGAGTAACAGAATTAGCTCTTTCACAAACTAATGATAATAAATTAGACAGTTCAGATTTAACAGCTTTAGATGGAACGGATTTTACTAAAGAAGGGGTAAAAGATCTTGTATATACTACAGATGCTAATAAAAATGTTAATAATTTCAATTGGAGAACATATGAAGGCAAAGTTGTATATACATTTAATTCTAACGCGGATAACATACCAATACTTTTTACATTGGATGCAGACCAATCTGTACTTCCGAATAAAACCTCGTCTTATACTGTAGATAATATAACTGCATCGATGATAAGTGGAGATAAAATATTAGATGATTATTTAACACCTACTATTTCAAATATATCTAATGGTGATGTTGCAGGTGGACAAGTATCTACTACAGGGGTTGTTGATACAAGTGATGAACAAAAAGGAACTTATCCGGCGTTTAATACAAGTGTATATTTTAATAGACATGGAGCTAAATTTTATGCTAAAGACATTGTCTATACAGCCACTTATCCAGAGGGTCTTGATTTGGATTATATTCGTATGGCAAATTATAATGGACCTGGAGGCAATAATATTTCAACATCAGGAACCTATACAAATGGACATTTAATATATACTCATGATGAAGCTACAAGAACAGTAACCATTGAATTTAAAAATGTTATGATTTATGGTTGGACAGGTATAGTGTTTTACTTTAAATCTGGTGAAATAGATGGAACTAATATTAAATGGAGCGAAAATAATGATAATTGGTTAACTATTAATGGAACTCTTGTACAACAAACGGGGGAATATTTAGGGACAGAAGATATTCAGACAAGAACAGATTCTCTCAATATGAAAGCTAGATTTCAAAAACCAATTACTAGTCTTAATGTAAAGGGGTCAAATAAAAGTAGATCAGATTTAAATAAAGATAACAATAGTCCATACCTATATACCTATTCCCTTGATGGTTGGGGAGTATATAGTGATGGTACAACGCCTATAGAGGATGCTGTTTTTACTTTTGAATTTGCTGATAATCTTTTCGTAAAAGAAGTTACTATTCCACCAACTGATAATAGAACAATGAAGGTTACAGTGTGGACCAATTTAACAGATGCAAATGGAAGAACATATAATGAATTATTACCTGTTGATGGAACACAACATGATTCAATAGGTAAAGATGGATTAGAATTAAAACCCAATGAATATATTAAAAAATTAGTAGTGAATTTTGGAGAAATGCCTAAGGATTATACAAATTTAAATGATGCTTATAATACTATGCCTTTTAGGTATATTGGTAAGTTTATCGATGGTCAAGAAGGGGATGCCAAGCTTACTATTTCTGCAAGTAATTTAGATACACCGGTTTCGGCTACTACCCATGCTAAAATTGCTACATCTGGTTCATCTGGCGATAGTATGATTACAAATATCTATAATGATCCAAATTATACAGCTTCATTAAAGAAAAGTTTTAATCCTGGGGACACAATGTATTTTAAAACAGAGTTATATAATGGAGCTACTGGGGATTTTTTTATGAATTCAATTGTAAATCCTAACTTCTTTATAAGGCTTCCAGAAGGAATAGATTTAAATTTAGATAGTGTTAATGTTCTTGCGGTTGCAGGTAATAAGGGAGATGAAAGAGTAAAACTTAATTTAACAGATACATTTAATGAAACCGATGATAATGGCATTAAATGGACAATTTATAAATTTGAACCTAAAGAAAAATGGGATATTATGACAAGAGAATATGGAGCTGCTAAAACAGATACAACAAATTATTCTCACCAAATATTTTTATATTATACAGCTAAAATTAGTCCAGCTTGTAGAACTTATGCCCAATTAAATACTAGATACTTATGTTTTGCTGATGTAGCAGGAAATTCTGATTATACTTATACTAATCAAGATTATGTGGATATCAGTAATTGGGCAAGCAAGGGAGTATCTTATAAATTAAGAAGTTCTCTTACTCAAACATATAATGTATCCATTTATCAAAAACCAGATTTAATTACTTCTTTAGGTATAAGAGTATTAGGAAGTGGCGATGCCTTTGGGACATATAATGAAACAGATAGTTCTATAGTTCCGGTAACACCAGATTTACCGGCAGAAGTAAAACTTACATGGCAAAATACTTCATCAGAAAAATATTATGCAGGTAGTAGTATTTATCTTCCAATACCTAAGAAAGATGTAGATTATGACCACTTCTTTAATAATATAGATACTAATCCTACAAAAGAAAGGGAAAGCACAGGTGCAGGAAATAAAGATACACAGTGGACAGGAGTACTAACAGGCCCGGTTAATCTTTCTGGCTTTACAAGTTACTATACAACTAGTTCAAATGTTTCAACTAATTATACAGATAATGCAATAGATAATTCTTGGATTCCTTATACAGCTACTTGGAAAACAGAAAATCAGATGTCTGCCTCTGATTATAAAGATGTTACAATGATTAAATTTGTAGCATTAAATGACATACCTTCAGTAGGTTCAGTAGACGACCTTGGTAATCCAACAGATACAGGTTCAGTAACATTTGAATTAGATGTGTCTGAAGGAGCTGAACTTGGTCAATTAGATTATTGGAGAACCTATCAAAAAGGTTGGACAGATGCAACTGGTTCAGGAACATGGAATTACGGAGCTGTTGTTGCAGCTACACCGGCTATGGCAGGGGTACAAGGCAAGGTCTTTTATGATAAAAACCAAAATGGTAAAATGGATAGCGGTGAAGAATATACTAATCTCCCTACTGATCCGTTAACTGGCTATACAACTAATTATTATGGAATGTTGACTGAAAAAGATAATAAGATTACACCATTGAAGATTAATATTGAGCCAGATGGTTCTTTTAAATCATTAAACTCTTCCGGTGGAACATATTATCTTAAAGAAGGAGATTACACATTAACATTTTACAATAATCTGTTTAATAAAACTGATAACACTCGCATGAAATTTACAGATGAAACCAGCGACGTTAGTAGTTCATATAAAGATGCTAATCATCCGGATGAGGGCGTGAATTGGTATATGGATATTGCTCAAGATAAAATCGCAGATGATGCGTCTACTGCATCTATGGAATTTAGTGTAACAAAAGATAGTTTAATGACGAAACTTGTAGGTGTCGGATTAAATAGTTATATCTATAAGATAAATGCAGAGAATTTTTCTTATGGTGTTATTCAAGATACGGGAAGTGCTGATAAAGATAGTGAAAGTTTAGATTTAAATGATTTATTCTATTATGCCCATATTAGTATGACAGATAAAAATGGGGAAGAATTATCATTAAATTCTGATAATATAAGTGTAGATGAAAATCAGCTTAAAGTATTAAATGATGCTATAGCAAGTGGCAATGGTGCATTAGGTACTTATGATATTACATTTACAAACAAATATAATACTTCAGAAGAAACAAGTGATTTAACTAAAACAATCACAGTTACTTTAAAAGATGCCGGAAGTAAAATGTCAGATGCTTCTAACTTTATATCTGGCAATGGAATTGTTTTAGGAATTGATGAGGGAAATATAACATTCCCTGAATTGTTATATCGAAGTCAAGTTGATGGTTGGACATCAGATGGAAAACTCATCAATCGAGCTGATTATTCAGTAGATATCACAACTTGGAACAATTTAATGAGTGGAATTTCAAGTGGAACCGTTGGTGAATATCCAGTAACAATTAATTATGCTGATGGGGATAATGATAATCAAATTACAATTCCTGTAACATTAAAACAACATGGAAGTGGTGTATTACCTAGCTTTTCAACTATTACAGCTTCTGGTTTAACAACTAATGGAACTATAGCAGCCAACGACTTTGTTATAGGAAAGTCTGATATTTTAGATGATAATTCATCGAAAACCTTAGGTGAGGTAAATGCAAGAGATTTATTTGCAAATATTTATGATGTAGCAAATCTTTTAGTTGATGGTGATCAGATGAGCTATATTAATTCTGAAAATGCAGCAGGAAAATCAGGACAATATCCACTTACATATTATACACCAAAGGGTGAAACTATTACTGTAAATGTAACACTTTATAACCACGATACAACAGGGGCAGATGGAAGTAAATTATTTGCAAATGATTTTACTTATAACTTACAAGAAAAGGCTCTTAATCCATTAAATGAAGATTTAGCAAAGGAATTATCAAAAGTTTATGGATTTAATTCCGATAAGGTGAATACTTCATTGTCGGATATTAGTTTAAATCCAGATGATTGGCAAGTTATAATGGATAATTATAATGCAAATAAAACAGGTATATTTAATTTAGGATTTACAGATAGTTATGGAAATAACGTAATTATAAAAGTTACCTTGATTGATAAGAAGGATGTACCTGATAATCAAAATTCTGGAAATGATGGCAATAATGGTAATGGCAATGGAAAAACAAAGGTAGTTTATAAAACTAAAACTATAACGAAAAATAATTATATTACCAAACTTGTTTCTACAGTTAAAACTGGTGATTTAAATAATGTTATTGGATTTTCTGTGTTACTGTTAGGTGCAGCATTAGCTTCTGTAGTTTTAATAAGAATTAAGAAACGAAAAGAGAATTAGAGTGAGCTATATAAGAAGTGATTTGTAATTGATAAATCACAAGAAAAGGAGCATCCAGTTAGGGTGCTCCTTTTAAAATGAGAAATTTATTGAAGTATAATTTAGTAAATTAATGGTATTTTTTAAAGTATACTTTAGTAAATTGATGGTATTTTTTAAAGTATACTTTCTTAAATTGGTGATATTCCTTAAAGTATACTTTAATATTATGGATAGAGAGCTTTTTTATAGGTTGAATTATTTCACGAAAAGTCTTGCAGTATAGGTATTTTAATGATAAAATGATTGTTCGTGAATGATTGTAAATCTGTAGATACAGATACAAGTATAATATTAAGGAGACTAACTCATGAGTGTTAAAGTAGAGAATTTAGAAGCAAAGAATATGGTGAAACTTACTGTTGAAGTTTCTGCAGAGGATTTAGATGCTGCAATTGAAAATGTATATCAGAAAGAAAAGAAGAAAATCCAAATTCCAGGATTTAGAAAAGGTCATGTACCTAAGAAAATGATTGAAAAAACATATGGTTCAGCTATCTTTTATGAGGATGCAGCTAATGCATTAATTCAAGAGAATTATCCAAAGGCTTATGATGAAAGCGGACTTGATATTGTTAGCCGTCCAACTATAGATGTTGTTCAACTTGAAGAAGGTAAACCATTTATCTTTACAGCTGAAGTTGCTGTTAAACCAGAAGTTACTTTAGGAGATTATAAAGGACTTGAAGTTGAAAAGAATACTGTTGAAGTAACAGATGAAGATATTGAAAATAGACTTAAAGAAGAAGCTGAAAAGAATGCAAGAACTGTTGTTGTAACAGACAGAGCTGTAGCAGATAAAGACGAAGTTATCTTAGATTTTGAAGGCTTTGTTGATGGTGTTCCATTTGAAGGTGGAAAAGGTGAGAACTATCCATTAGTTATTGGTTCAGGTTCATTTATTCCAGGATTTGAAGAGCAAGTCATTGGCAAGAATACTGATGAGGAGTTCGATGTTAATGTAACCTTCCCAGAAGATTACCAAGCTGAAGAACTTAAAGGTAAAGAAGCTGTATTCAAATGTACAGTTCATGAGATTAAAGCTAAAGAACTTCCAGAGATTGATGATGAATTTGCATCAGAAGTTTCTGATTATGATACTCTTGATGAATATAAGAGCTTCTTAAAAAATGAAATTTTTGAAGGAAAAGAAAAAGTAGCTAAACAGAAAAAAGAAGATGCTGTTGTAAGTGAGGCTGTTAAGAATGCAAGCATGGATATTCCAAAAGCTATGATTGAAACTCAAGTAGCTCAAATGGCAGATGATTTTGCAAGAAGAATTCAACAACAAGGTCTTACTGTAGAGCAATATTTCCAATTTACAGGTATGACTCAAGAAAAACTTTTTGATGATTTACGTCCACAAGCTATTAAAAATATTGAAACAAGACTTGTTCTTGAAGCTATTGTAAAGGCTGAAAAGATTGAAACTTCAGATGAAAGAATTGAAGAAGAAATAGCTAAGATGGCAGAGCAATACAAGATGGAGATTGAAAAAGTAAAAGAATTCATCGATGATTCTGCTAAAAAGAGCATGAAAGAAGATATTGCTGTTCAAGATGCTATTACTTTACTTGCTGATTCTGCAGTTGAAGTAGAGAAAAAAGAAGAAAAATAATATGTAATAGCTTACGAACGATAGTTCACAAAGTTGGAACATGTTTATGTTAATATCATAAAGTTAAGTAATTATTATACAAAACCTTAAGTAGTATATTTACATTTTAAGAAAAATAGTAAGTATGTTTGTATACAATTAAAATATAAGAATATTTACTGTTTAATGTAATATTAAAGCTTTGAGGCAAATAATTATTTTAAAAATTATAACGTGAACTCTCATTATGTATGTAATGAGAGTTCTAATAGCATTGAGAAAGGGGAATTATTATGGCATTAGTACCTTACGTCATAGAACAGACAAGTCGTGGAGAGAGATCTTACGATATTTATTCAAGATTACTTAAAGATAGAATTATATTTTTAGATGGTGAAGTAAATGATGCTTCAGCTTCAGTAGTTGTTGCACAACTTCTTTTCCTAGAAGCTGAGGATCCAGATAAAGATATTCATCTTTATATTAATAGCCCTGGTGGATCTATTTCTGCCGGTATGGCAATTTATGATACAATGAGATATATTAAGTGTGATGTTGAGACAATTTGTGTTGGTATGGCAGCTTCTATGGGTTCATTTTTATTAGCTGGTGGAACTAAAGGGAAGAGATTTGCACTTCCAAATGCAGAGATTCTTATTCATCAACCACTTTCTGGTACACAAGGACAGGCTACAGATATAGTTCTTGCTGCTGAGCATATTCAGAAGATTAAAGATAGAATGAACAGAATTTATTCAGAAAATACTGGAAAAGATTTTGATACTATCGTTAAAGATACAGATAGAGATAATTGGATGACAGCACCAGAAGCTAAAGAATATGGATTAATTGATGAGGTTATTGAAAAAAGATAATTGAATTAAGAACTATATTTTCTATAT
>JAISGP010000148.1 GCA_031263035.1 Lachnospiraceae bacterium
TAAAGGATATTATAGAAACCTTTAATCTAACCAAAACAGAAGGGGAGTTAATATATAATGCCAAACGAGGAGAATGTATTTTCTTTGCAGGAATAAGAAAAATATATGCAATATTAGAAATTGATTTAGAAGAACTTAGGGTAATAGATCCTAAGTACAAAAGCGAGTATGGAGATGACTAACAAAATAATTTTAATTGCAAGTATTGTATTAGGGATTCTAATTATTTGTTCTAGTTTCGCACTGAGCATAAACAATAGTGGAGGAAATAATATAAGTGCTACAGCACGAATTGGTGAAATCTCATATAGAGGCAAATATTTAATTCCAGTCGAAAATCTTGTTGTAGTAACATCAATGTTTGGATATAGAGAGGGTCGGAGCAATTGTATCTTCGAACCATACAGGAATAGACCTAGTAGGCACGGCAAATAGTAATATTCTAAGCATAGATGTTGGGGAAGTGACTTTCGCAGGTTGGCAAAGTCGGATATGGAAACTGCGTAGAAATAAAGCATATGGATGAAGCAGGTAAAACTTTCTACAGTTTTTATGCTCACATGAAAAATGATTCTATAAAAGTAGTAACAGGTCAAAAAGTACAGTTGGGACAAGTTTTGGGAGAGCAAGGTTCTACAGGAAACAGCACAGGAGAGCATCTTCATTTTGAGATAAGACTAGAGGATAAAACAAAAGTAGATCCTGCACCATACTTATTTGAGGAGGTGATGATAATATAGAAAATAAAGATAAGAAAAAAGAGTTATTCACATATGGTGGAATACTTATATTACTAATTGTTTTGGTTCTTTGCAATAATATGTTTTGGAAGATTGGGAAACAAGAACGCCAAGAAAATACAACGAATAAAGTGAAACAATTAGAATCGCAAAATGTTATATACAATGTGCCATATGATGAGCAAATATTAGATTAAAGAGGTGAGATAATTTGTTAAATTACATTGCAACATGTGATAATGCAAAAATTATAAAAGAAGTTTGTAAACAGCAAAACATTTTAATACTTCATGAAGTAGAAGAGTACACAGATTTAGATAAATACATAAAAGAAACCAAAGTAAATTATAATCTAGTAAAGTTTTTTATAATAGATGTGTCCAGTATTTCCGATAAAGATGATGGAATAATTACAACTCTATATAATTTTATTAGACTATACAAAAGAATTAGGATTATCTTAATATTTCCGCAATTTGAGAACAAATTAGAACTTCTGAGTAATCTACTAAAGCAAGAGATATATAATTTAATTACTAATACAGATAACCTAAAAAATGAACTATTAAAGTGTTTATCCGTAGAAGGTAAAACCAAAAAAGATGTACAAAAATTTGAAATAGTTCAAGAAGTAAAAGAAAAGTCACACAAGATAAAAGGTTTTAATATAAAAATCGTGGAAAAATTAAGTAAAAGTATTAGAAAACAAAAATTTAAAAAAGTGAATAAACAGCCGAAAATAAAAGAAACCAAAGTAGTACACCATAGTGGTGTATATTTTTTTGAGTTACTATTGGAAGCGATTACGAGACTTATAAAACTAATTGGGTATATTCTTGTATTTTTACTAACTTCAATTGCATTAACTATTTTACTAAATCAAAATTTGAGAGAATTAGTATTTGGAATACTAATAAATGGAGGATAAAAATTGAAAAAAATTATAGTAACTTTATTAATTATATTACTTTGCATAGCAAATGTTAGCCTTGCTACAGAGAATACAACAATAGAAAAAGAGGAAACTATCCCAGTAGCAAACTCGGAAGAATTCGTTCAGCAAATACCTGGTATAATAAATGATGGAAAATCAGAATACAAACTTTTAGATGTAGGCACAAAAGAAAACTATAAAACTGTAACTAAAGAAAAAACGGTGCAAGATAAATTAATTGTAACTACAAATGATAAATATAAAGTTTTGCAAATGTTTAATACTACAAAAAGTTATATCGAAGACGATTATGTAGGAGTATTAAATGTTGATATAAATTCATTAGCTATAAAAATAAATGATAGGTACACCGAAGAATACAAGGTGTATCTGCAAAAAGATTATATAAATCTTGATAGTAACGAAATAAATTATATTGAAAAGGAAATTGTGCAAGATGGTACTACATATTATTTAATAAATCCTGCATGGGAAATTGCCAAAACAGAAGATATAGAAGGTGGTACGATTCATGTGAAATATAACGGAATGATGTATTATGAAGGAATAAAAACAAGAACAATAATAAAAGATTATGTTGCAACAATAAATTATTTGGGCAACCTTGAAAAACAAGAGGTAGAATCTGTTACTTACATCATGAAATACGAAAAAATAGAACAGGACACAAATTATATAGTTCCTATTGCTATTGCAGGTGGATCTATATTTTTTTGTAGTGGAATAATTTTATTTAGAAAGAAAAAAGCAAAGAAGGTGCATAAGAAATGAGAAAAATACTTGTAATAATAAGCATATTCTTAATTGTTGTATCAGCAGTTGTTACAGCATATGTGTTATTTAATTATGACAAAGATTTGGTGGATTTGAATTCTATAAAAACAGATTCAAAATATGAAAATGTTACTTATGATAAAGCTGAGAACGTTTTTGATGAAGGGGTAGTAGGAATATTAGAAATTGAAAAAATAGGCTTAAAAGCTACGGTAAAAGAAGGAACAACAAACAATATATTAAAAGAATACATAGGGCATATTGAAAACACAGCTAGTTATGATGGGAATATTGGTTTAGCTGCACATAATCGTGGTAATAAATATTCGTATTTTGCAAGAATCAACGAGTTGGAAGAAGGGGATATATTAATATATACGACTAAATTTTATACTAGAAAATATGTAGTAGATAAAATTGCAGTAGTATTTGAAGATGATTGGGGTTTATTAAGACCATCGGAGGAAAACAAATTAACACTTATAACTTGTATAGCAAATAAAAAGAATCAAAGATTATGCTTGCAGGCGACACAATTAACTTGAAAAGATTTACAGTAAGAGTTAAAATGAAACAAGGAAGGTGTAAGGTATGAATTGGAAAATTGTAATTTTTTTATTAATAGGAATACTGCGAATGGACTCATTTGAATTTGATTTAAATAAAATTATTAATTTAAACACTAACATTTCGATTGAAACTTCACAGGAAGTTATTCAAACAGAAGAACCAAAGCAAACACCTAATAATGTAACAGTACCAACAACAAAGCCAACTGCTACACCAGTAGCAACTACAAAAGTAACACAGTTGCCAAAGCAAACACCAAAACAGACATTACCGCCCCAAAACACAACCACAATAATGCCAAAGGCAACAGCTGAAACAAGAACATGGGAGTATATGTCTGATTACAGTATGCAAGTTATTAACGAAATAAACAAATATAGAACTAGTCAAGGAAAGAAAACATTAGAATACTCTAGCATATGTGCGGATACAGCAAAAAAGCAGGCTCTTGACAATGCGATTCTTGGAGGAGGAAATGCTAATCACGGATTTTCTTCAATCGCATATGGAGGATCACTTTATACAACTCCAACTCGGATTTGTAACAGCATGGAGAGGTTCGAATCGGTCATAGAGCCAATTTGTTAGAGGACGATGTTATTGCAATGGGTGGAGCAGTTTATAAAGATAGTGATGGAATGTATTATGTTGTAATTTGCTTTGACGATGGATGGAAAAACTAAGAATATAAAAGTAAATATAGTTTAAAAGTGTATATAGAAATATATATGCTTTTTTTAATGAAGGAGGAAAAGTTTTTGAAAAGAAAGATTAAAAAAGTAATATTGATAGTGCTTATGGTTGTTTACATGTTTTCGATAGTCGAAAATACGTTGGCAATTACTGTAGCACAAACAGGTAATTCGATTGGGTATATACATGATTTGAGTGGGGATTATCTTAGATTTGCAGTAAAAACAACAAATGAT
>JAISGP010000110.1 GCA_031263035.1 Lachnospiraceae bacterium
CCAATCTTCTTAGCCTCTTCTTCAAAAACTCTAATGAATTCCTCGCCAATGATTTTTCTTTTATGTTCAGGTTCACTTACTCCTGCAAGTTTTTCATAAAATCTCTCTTGGGCATTTACACGAATGAAATTTAGATTGTAGTTTCCACCTTTTCCAAATACAGCTTCAACCTCATCTCCTTCATTCTTTCTAAGAAGTCCATGGTCTACAAATACACAAGTAAGTTGGTCTCCAATGGCTTTTGATAAAAGAACTGCTGCAACTGAAGAATCAACTCCTCCGGATAAAGCACAGAGAACTTTTCCATCTCCAACTTTTTCTTTAATAGATTTTATAGATTCTTCCACAAAAGAATCCATCTTCCAATCCCCTTTGCAATTGCAAATGTCAATAACGAAATTAGAAAGTATCTCTTTTCCATATTCTGTATGAAGAACCTCTGGATGAAATTGGACAAAATAATTATCATTTGCAAGGTCTTCCCCAGCTGCAATAGGACAATCTTTAGTATGAGCTGTTATTTCAAATCCCTCTGGAGCATTTTTGATGTAGTCATTGTGACTCATCCAAACGATTGACTTTTCAAAAACTCCTGTAAATAATTTCGAACTTGGTTTATCCACAACAAGCTCTGTTTTTCCATATTCACGTACTGGGGCAACAGTTACTTCTCCCCCCAATATATAGCTCATAAGTTGAGCACCATAGCAAATACCTAAAACTGGAATTCCTAAATCAAATAACTGTTTTGAATATGTAGGTGCTCCCTCTTCATAAACACTATTTGGACCACCTGTCAAAATAATTCCTTTGGGATTTAACTCCTTGACTTTTTCCAAGCTTATCTTATATGAATATATCTCGCAGTACACCCCAGCTTCACGGACACGTCGTGCCACCAACTGGTTATACTGTCCACCAAAATCAATTACAATTACTAGCTCTCTCTTCATCTTATCTTGCATAATCTGATTATCTCTTGACAATCAAATTCCCTTTCTTTAAAATTCTAATTATTGCAAATAAAAAACATATGATTTTAAATAGATAAAATCTCTGCCTTATATAATATCATAATATGTAAAATTATAAAACATCTCAAAATAATACATATAACTGCATACATAAAAAGTTACTATAAAACAAGCTTAAAACTTTCAAAACAAATGTGTTTCTCAAAGTATTTAAATACTATTTTTCTATTAGACCAAATAATTTTACAATTCAAATCTTGGCCAACTTATCAATAATCGTTTTACTCAAACACCTCTGGCACCATATCAGAAGTTACCATAAGTTTTTCCTTTATGAAATTATCCATTCCCCCATAGTTTTTATCTACATAATCTAAAGCAGCTTGCAAATAACTCCTATCTGCAATAATTAATCGTCCAACTTTCTCTGCTAATTCTTCATTACCAGTATCAGCCAATACTCTTTTTTGTTCCTTCTTGGATTCAGGAATAGAATAAACATTAGTCTCTAAATAATCTTCCATAATATCATCTGTATCTACCCCTAAAATGTATTCCATAAATACAGAAACCATTCCACATCTATCTTTTCCTTCAGAACAATGCCATAGAACCGAGCCACTCTTATGATTTAGAATAGTGTGAATTGTTTTCTTAAACATCTCTATACAATAATCCTCTTCCACAAATTCCACATATAAATTCCTCATATCTGGAATTTTTGAAGGATCCGGATTTGATTTTCTCTCTTCTTTTTCATGGCTAATTCCAGCTCTTGTCATTCTTATAATAGGCATGTGAAGCCATTCTACACCTTCTATAACTGGATCAGGTTTTTCTTCAATTTCTCGACTTGTTCTAAGGTCAATAATTAAAGACAAATCATACTCATCCTTTAATTTCTTTTTGTCTGCTTCGCTTAAATTCACTAATTTATTAGATCTAATGTATCTCTTTCTCTTAATTATTTTTCCATCTTTCGTTTTGGTATTTCCCAAATCTCTAACATTCTTGGCACCATCTAAAAATATCTTTTCCATTCTTGTTCCAACTTTCTTGTTCTACTTCTATGTCATATTCAAATCTTATTAAAAATTCTCAACAATCTTAATTTATAGTGTATATTTTTTATACAAATCAAGTCTTATTACAGCACTCAATTATTTATTTTATTAAAACATATTACAATAATCAACTATATTTACCCTTTTCATCTCATCATCCAACGAATTCCTTTTAAAACCCTCTCATCCACATCATTAAAATGTCCACCGGAATTCATCTCTAATGTAATCTCATCTACTCTCTCCCTTAAAATCTCATAAATTTCTCTAGTATTATCCCCAACCTTACTCATTATTTGGTTTCTTGTCTTTTCCTCATTTTCACCAAGGCTTAGATACACCCTTGCATTTCTATCAATCTCTTTCCCCTTAACATATTTCACAATGTCCTTAAACCAAAGAGAGCCGGATAAACTACCCACTCCATGAAATTTACCTGTTTCAAGGCAAAGCCACATTGCAAATAAACCTCCAAGGGAATATCCCATCACATTCTTTTTATGGTCACCAAATATCTTCTCCATAAAAGGAATCCAACTTTTAATTACAAATTCCAATGTTTCATGTCCACCACCAGAAAAATCTTCATCTCTTTTATAAATCTTCTCCATTTTCCATGGTGAATAATCCTTATTCCAATCAGAACTAATTAATCCCGTCAAAATAAAAGGCTTAATTCTATTACATTTGAAATCATCTGACAACTTCTCTTCCATTATTTGCAAATCTTTTTCAGTAACAGATGAAAAAAAGCCATATATTATCTCAGGATTTTCAGAAATTCCAAATGATTTAATGAAAACTCTCTTTCCAGAAATCTCTAATTCTTCGTACATAGACACCTCTTTTTTATAATATCAATTTTGAAAAAAAATTACCTCAAGTTTTTTTAATTCAATAACTTATATACAATTTGAAGTATTACGCTTAATCAAATATTCTTTGTTACTTATAATTATAGAACTAATAATCTATGCAAACTCTTCAAAGCACTCCTATTTTTTGTACTTTGTAATAATAACATTAATCTATTTTTCTCACAATTAAATTCACTATTCCGCCTAAAACCTTACATATTATTATAACAGGAAGTCAAAAACTTTGTTAAAAAATGTAATTATTTTTCATTTATTTGCAAATGAACTTATTATAATGTATCATACATGGAGATAGTTAGGAGGACAAATATGTTAGATTTTATTAAGGTAGTATTATTAGGTTTAATCGAGGGAATAACTGAATGGTTACCTATTAGTAGTACAGGTCATTTAATTCTTTTTGGAGACGTACTTAATCCAAGTTTAAGCAAAAGTTTTATGGAAATGTTTAATGTAGTTATCCAACTAGGTGCTATTATGGCAGTTGTTGTAATTTATTTTCATAAGTTAAATCCATTTTCACCTAAAAAAACATCTAGGCAGAAAACCTTAACATGGAAACTTTGGTTTAGAGTAATTATAGCTGCTATTCCGGGAGCTATTTGCGGATTATTATTTGATGATATATTAGATAAATACCTCTATAATTCTTTAGTTGTTGGAATTATGCTTATTTTTTATGGTGGCTTATTTATCTACGTTGAAAACCGAAATGCAGGTCATAGACCACAAGTAACCTCTTTAAATGGTCTTGATCTTAGGCTTTTACTCATTATCGGCGGTGCACAAGTTCTTGCCCTTATTCCCGGAACCAGTAGATCCGGTATTACTATTATTGCCGCTCTACTTTTTGGAGTATCAAGAGGGGTTGCTGCTGAATTCACATTCTTCCTTGGAATACCTATGATGTTTGGGGCAAGTTTCCTAAAGATAATTAAATTCGGTTTCCACTTTACATTCTTTGAATTTTTCTGCCTTCTCGTAGGTATGATAGTTGCCTTTGTTTCATCTGTATTTGCAATAAAATTCTTAATGTCTTTTATTAAAAAACATGACTTTAAGGGATTTGGATACTATCGAATTGTACTTGGTTTCCTTGTACTTCTTGTAATGGGCATAAAATCATTTGTTTAAGAAAACTCTTTTATATAAAAGTATTAATCAAAAAAACTTTTTCATAGCTTTATATTAAAAAAAATTTTTAATTTAAACAGATACAACACAATTATTTTAATTGTTTAAATATAACCAACTTTCCATTTGGAATGTTGGTTATATTATATTTAAGAATAGATTTATTTCTATTTTAAAAAAGCATTATTTAAATATATACATCAATTATGCATATTTCTAAATTTTATGCATAATTTCTGCATAAATATCTCTTAATATCTATATTGATTAATATTTATACATTATTTTTGAATATTTTATCATTTTCCCCTTGACAATCCTTATTGCAAATGATAATATATGCATAGTTAATGAATAATTATTCATTTGCAAATAAAATCGTTTAAAACTGGGGAGTTTTTAAATAGAGTTTACGGAGGAAAGAATAATGAAGATGAAGAAAATTATTAGTTTATGTTTAGTTGGTGCAATGGCACTTACACTTTTAGTAGGATGTGGCAAAAAGAAAGAAAGCACTTCTGAAAAGAAAACTTTAGTAATGGCAACTAACGCTGAATTTCCACCTTATGAATACTATGAAGGTAAAAAGATTGTTGGTATTGATGCTGAAATAGCTGCAGGTATTGCTAAAGAAATGGGTATGAAACTTAAAATTGAAGATATGGCATTTGATTCAATTATTGCTTCAGTAAATTCAGGCAAAGCTGATTTTGGTGCTGCTGGTATGACAATTACAGAAGACAGAAAACAAAGCGTAGATTTCACTCAAACTTATGCTAAATCTACTCAAGTAATCATTGTCAAAAAAGATAGTAAAGTTACGAAACCAGATGACCTTAAAGGAAAGAAGGTAGGCGTTCAGCTTGGAACTACTGGAGACCTTTATGCCGGAGATATTAAAGATGCAACTATTGAGCGTTACAATAAAGGATTTGAAGCTGTTCAATCTTTAATTCAAGGAAAAGTTGATGCAGTAATCATTGACCAACAACCTGCTAAGGAATTTGTTAAAGATGCATCTTCTAATTTAAAAATATTAGATGAAGCTTTTACTAATGAAGAATACGCAATGGCTGTTAAAAAAGGTAACAAAGACCTTTTAGACAAAATGAATGCAGCGCTTACTAAAATGAAAAATGATGGTTCTCTAGATAAAATCATCAACAAATACATTAAATAATAGTGTTTTAAATACCATATTTACTACGCAAAAGAAAAACCAAATTGGTTTTTCTTTTGTCGTTTATAAAAAACTACTTTTTAAATATTAATTTTAAAAATAGCACAGATTTTGTATCAATAAAAAATACAATTGAAAGATTTATGTTTTAAGATATAAAACTTAATTCACTTAATGTATAATAACTCATTAATTAACATCACTAACTTATAACATATTTAAAAAGTTAAATTTCACAGGTTTTCTGACCTCAAAAACAAAAAGGTGGAGCATTACTATGTTAGATTATTTCATATCACGTCTCAAAGCTAATTTTATAGTCGATAACAGGTATCAATACTTACTAGATGGACTAAAAGTTACATTAATTATAACTTTTTTCGCAGTATTAATTGGTATAACTCTTGGTTTTTTAGTTGCTATAATTCGTTCAACATATGATAAAACTGGAAAACTTAAAACACTAAATTCTGTTTGCAAATTTTATCTTACTGTAGTTCGAGGAACACCAGTTGTCGTTCAGCTTATGATTATTTATTATGGTATATTTTACAGTAGTAGTGTAAACAAAATTTTAGTTGGGGTCTTAGCTTTTGGTATAAACTCTGGGGCATATGTTGCAGAAATCTTCCGTTCAGGAATTATGTCCGTTGACAGTGGACAGATGGAGGCGGGAAGAAGCCTAGGTCTTACCTATGGTCAAACTATGAGAGAGATTGTTATGCCTCAAGCATTTAAGAATGTTCTTCCTGCACTAGCCAATGAGTTTATTTCTCTACTTAAAGAGACTTCAGTTTCAGGCTATATCGCTCTTCAAGACTTAACAAAAGGAGGAGACATAATAAGAAGTCGTACATTCGCAACATTTATGCCACTTCTAGCTGTTGCCTTAATTTATTTAACTATAGTAATGATTTTTTCTAAATTAATTTCTATACTTGAGAAAAAGCTCAGAAATAGTGATCACTAGGAAAGGAACTTAACATGGACATATTTAACAATGACGTCTTAATAAAAGTCGATAATATACACAAAGTTTATGGTGACTTCCATGCTTTAAATGGAGTTAGCGAAGAGATAAAAAAAGGAGAGGTTGTAGTAATTGTTGGACCTTCAGGTTCAGGTAAATCTACCTTCCTTCGTTCCCTTAATATGCTTGAAATACCAACTTCCGGGCATATTTATTTTGAAGGAGTTGATATTACAGATAAAAAGATAGATTTAGATAAACATCGTCAAAAAATGGGAATGGTGTTCCAGCATTTTAACCTATTTGCAAATAAAACCATTCTAGAAAATATTACCTTAGCTCCAATAAAAGTCCTTGGTAAATCAAAAGAAGAAGCTGAAGCTGATGCCATGAAACTTTTAAAACTTGTTGGACTTCCTGATAAAAAAGATGCCTATCCAAGCCACTTATCTGGTGGACAAAAGCAAAGAATTGCAATTGTACGTGCGCTAGCAATGAAACCTGATGTAATGCTTTTCGATGAACCTACTTCTGCTCTTGATCCAGAAATGGTTGGAGAAGTTCTTGAAGTTATGCAAAATCTTGCAAATGACGGAATGACTATGGTTGTAGTTACTCATGAAATGGGATTTGCTAAAGAAGTTGCAACGCGCTGTCTTTTCTTTGATGAAGGTCAGATTAAAGAACAAGCTAACCCTAATGACTTCTTCGAACATCCTACAGAGCCAAGACTTCAAGAATTCCTATCTAAAGTAATTCGATAAATTGAAGTTAATATATATGCAAAAAGAATTATACAATCCCAAGTGATTTTATAATTCTTTTTTGTTTAAAGCTTTATTATTAAAATATTATATCACAACAAATTTCAACAAAAGCTCTTAAACTATGAGATTTAAACCTTGAAAAATGACATTTTCTTACCCTTTGGTTTATAATTTCAAATTTATACTTCCCTTCTAAATTTTCTAAATATGTTTATGAAAGTGTCTTTATATGTAAACCGTTACTATTTACTCAAATTTTATAAAAATATCATTATATTCTCTCTTCTTTTAGCAAATTACCATTTGTTAGTCACAGTATAAGATTATACTCTTATACAGATAGATGAATTACCCTTTATCTATCTACCCCCCGCAAAGTAACGCATCAGATTTTATCTGATGTAGCACTTCACTCTCATTCCTTTAGAAACAAAAAGAGGGTCCTTCATACTCAGATGAACGGATCCTCTTTTTGCATTCTATATTTCAAGTACCTTGTGCAAATTATCAACTACACTTTTACTGGTCTCCTTATCAAAGGCATCCTCAGTTGCTTGAGGTAATTTATGCACCCCATCAATAGCTCCTAAGGTTACAATCTTTTTAAGATATCCTCTTATATCGCTATAAGGCATTAGTAAATTCTTTCCTTCTAATTTGGATAGTTCAATTGCAAGAGCATATGCTCCCCAGTTAGACACAGTGGCTACCATAAGGTAATCAACTTTAGTAGCACATGGAACTAAACCTAGGTACTGACCAATCTGATCTTTAAGATTACCCATACCAATTTCATTTCCACCATCACCAATTCCAAAGGTAGGAATTTGCTTATTATTTGCTATTTCAAATAAATAATCAACTTTTGCTGTGCTATGGGCAATGCTTATTCCACGCATATTTGCATAATCCCCATCAATATTTATTCCGCATCGCTCAATAGATATAACTGCCACCGGTTTATATTCTTCCATTAGAACTTCGTATATCCACTGTCCGGCATCGAAAGCACAATACTCTATAGTGAAGCCTAAATCATCCATCAAGCCTTCTAAAAGCTTATCTGTTACTATTATTGGATTAAATCCCATTTCTCTTAATGCAGCTGCTAATCCATATGTTCCGGGAGGTCCGTCTGTTTCCGGATGTCCTTCTACATAAAAGCCTGTTGTTAAGAAAATATTTCCCCTCTCTAAACCAAATAGACGTTTTGCTGCATTATAAAAGTAGTGTTTTGGAAGATATTCTCTTAAAATATCCATTCCCCTCTCCCCATGAGCCAAAACTATTTTTTCTACAGCAACTTCAACATTCGAATTCATTTTTGTCTATTCCCTACTTTCTGGTTTATTCTTTATCGATTTATCTCTTTATATAGATAAAGTCATCTATCATCAAAAAACCTCTTAAAACTATAATTATCCAACTTTCAAGAGATTTTTCATAAGCATTTGTAAAAATACCCTTACACCTTGTATAAAGATATTTTTACAATCTATACTATATACTACCTAATTGCAACCTACTTTACTATCTCCCCCATAGGCTTTATTGCAATATCTTCTTTTTTAAGTGCTTCTGTAATTTTCTCAACAAAAGCCAAGGCTTTTTCTCCGTCTCCATGAACACAAACAGAATTTGCCTTTATATCAATATCCTTACCTGTTATTGTTTCTACCTTACCTTCTTTAATCATGCGAATAACACGAGAGACAGCCAAGTCTTCATCTGTAATCATAGAACCTTCTTTAGTTCTTGCTACAAGAGAACCATCTTCTTCATAAGCTCTATCTGCAAATACCTCTAGTGCAACTTTTAATCCTTTTTTCTTAGCTGCATTTATCATTTCACTTCCAAGAGGTGCAAGAAGAATTAAATCCTTATCTACTTCATAAATTGCCTCTATAATGGCTTCAGACATTGCCACATCTTTTCCTGCCATATTATACATAGCACCATGAGGTTTAACATGTTGAAGTTCTACCCCATTTGCAATACAAAATGTTCTTAAAGCCCCAACTTGGTAAATTACCATTGCTTTAACTTCTGCAGGGCTTACCTTCATATTTCTTCTGCCAAATCCAACTAAATCAGGAAATCCTGGATGAGCCCCTACTTTTACTCCATATTTTTTAGCTAGTTTAACTGTTTTTTCCATTACTAGTGGATCCCCAGCATGGAAGCCTGTGGCTACATTTGCAGATGAGATAAATGGAATAATTTTATCATCCATTCCCATCTTATATGCTCCAAAGCTTTCACCAAGGTCAGCGTTAATATCTACTTGAAACATCTATCTCACTCCTATCTTAAAAAATATCCTAATATTTCAAACTAACATTCTTTACATCAGTTACAAGCATATGACCCGGAGAATGAGTAATACATATCTCAGGTTTAGTTGCCATAATTACATTTTGAGGAGTTACGCCACAAGGCCAAAATACCGGAACTTCTCCCTCTTTAATTGTAACTGCTTCTCCATAATTAGGAGAATTTATATCGGAAATACCGATTTTCTCTGGATCTCCAAACCAAATTGGTGCCCCATGAACTCGTGGCATTTCACTGGTAACTATTGCAGCTTTTATTGCCATATCCGGAGTCATAGGTCTCATACTAACTACCATATTTCCATGAAAAACTCCTGCAGAGGCACAAGGAATATTTGTATCATACATAGGCACATTTTTGCCTTCCTCAATCTGTCTAACTGGAACTTCTGCTTCTAAAAGTGCTGATTCAAAAGAAAAACTGCAACCAATTAGAAAACTTACAAAGTCATCTCTCCAGAACTTACTTACATCTGTGTACTCTCCGGTTAAAACTCCATTTTCATATATACGGTATCTTGGAATATCTGTTGCTACATCAATTCCGTCACCTAAAAATGGCAAAGCTTTTTTCCCAACTTCTCCAACTTCTAAGATTGGACAAGCCTTAGGATTTTTCTGTGCAAATGAAAGAAAATCATATGCATACTTTTCCGGTAAAATCGCAAGATTGCACTGTGCATATCCTGCACTAACCCCTGAAGTCTGTCCAGTAAATTCACCACTTCTAACCATCTTTCTGAATTCACTGGGTTTAATATTATATAAATCCATGATATTTCCCTTTCCATTATTTATACTTTTATTTACTCTCATTTATCTTCTGTGCTTCCTCTAGACTTATCTTCTTAAAATGCAACTTTATTCCTGGGGTTGCCTGTGCAAGTGCCGGAATATCGAAAGAACACACACCAGCAATTTTGGCATAGCCTCCTGTGGTTTGTCTATCTGCTAACAATATGATAGGCTTTCCATTTGCAGGAACTTGAATAGCTCCAAGAGAGATACCATCTGACACAATATCTGAACCGGATATAGTTTCAATAGGCTCTCCAGAAAGTCTATATCCCATTCTGTCACTTTGGTCAGAAACTTCATAAGTGGAATTATAGAGAGTTTCTATACCCCTCTTCGTAAACATATCTATCTGAGGACCTTCAATAACTCTAAGTGTAATCTCTTTAGGAAAAGTTCGCTCCTCCACCTGTCTATCTTTAATAGTATCAAAGTAACTTCTTAAATCCTGAATTTCTCCAATTTTAACTTCATCGTTAGCCTTAAGGGCTCTGCCCTCTAAACCTCCAAGGTTACATTTAACATTTGTCGAGCGACTTCCCATAACAACAGGCACATCTATTCCGCCTGCAAATCCTATATATGTACGGCAACCACTTTTGACCATGCTTAAGGTTAAGGTTTCTCCCTTATTTGCAAATATGGCTTTATTCATGGAAACAACCTCATTATCAAGGTTCCCATCCATCTCTCCACCGGTTAATGAAAAGATAGTGTCATCTAGAAACTCTATAGTCATTCCCATAAAAGTCATTTCGATTACAGCTTCATCTTTTTGATTACCTACAAGATAATTAGCAGCTTTATAGGCTTCCATGTCCATAACTCCGGAAGTTCCAATTCCAGAGTCCTCATATCCAAATCTTCCAGAATCTTGAATTGTAGAATAGGCTCCCGGCATAATAATTTTAATAGCCATTACTTTAGCACCTCCTCTACATCCACTTTATAAGTACCCTTCATAATCTCATGTCGTATATCGTAATAATCTCCGATACTAATAGGCACAAATCTTATATACTCTCCCGCTTTACACAAAATAGGATCTTCTCTATCCGGATTATAAAAATCCACCGGTGTTCCCCCGATAAGTCTCCAACCTCCCGGTGATGCAAGAGGATAAACACCTGTCTGATCCCCGGCTATTCCTACAGAACCCGGTCTAATCTTAAGCCTTGGATTAGAAAGTCTTGGCATTTCAATTCTCTTATCAAGACCTCCAAGATAAACAAATCCCGGTAGAAATCCCAACATATAAATCTTATAATCCACACTACTATGAATTGATATTATCTCATCTCTAGATAAGCCGGTATGATCCTCCATATCTCGAAGATCCATACCAAATCTTGCACCATAGCAACATGGAATTTTTAAAATTCTCTTTTTATTATTGAAACTCTCCCCGGTAATCTCACCTAAAGACTTTATTTCTGTGGCAATCTTTGCAAATGTAATCTCTTTAGGATTATAAGTTATCATCAAAGATCTAAATGTAGGTAATAATGAAACTATTCCGGAAATATTTGCCATCTGTAGTTTCTCTTTTAATTCTTGAACCTGGTTATTGATTTTTTCATCAATAACAGTTCCAAATTCTACCACCATTGATTTGTCGCCGGAAGTTAAAAATTTCATCTCTCCCATATTGTCTCCAATCTTTTTTGCTCAAAAGAATGTACACATACTCGCTCCCTTAGCAAATATGTGTACAGCTTATAAAAAAATATTTTCTATTTAAATCTTTTAAGTTGCAAATATGATTATTTTCAAGTATCACTTCACTAAAACAATTTTATTTGTCAGTTGCCTCATAGAATTCGTTTAATACTTCTTTTCTAATTTTCTCATAAGTATCGCTATCTTTAAAACCTACTGGCTTTCCTTCTAGTTCATTTGCACGTAGACAAAGGTTTGAAGAACTAGAAACGATTATTTCATCCGCATCCCATACTTCTTTAAGTCCAAAAACTGTTTGACTTACAGGGATTTCTAACTTGTTGCAAGCTTTAATCAAATGAGCTCTTGCAATTCCCGGTAAAATAAGGTTATCGGCTGGATGTGTATAGAATACTCCATCCTTTAAAATACTTACATTACTATGTGCACATTCTGTAACATGTTTTTCATCACGATAGAATATAGTCTCTTGGCAACCATCTTCCTTAGCTTTCTGAGCTGCAAGGCAAGAAGGAATAAGGTTAAGTGTCTTAATATTACAATATAAATATCTTTTATCTTCCATTGTATTAAGCTTAATTGGAGTAGTTCCATCAGCAATCTCAGCTGGTTTAAGCATAATCCACATATTTCCAGCACCTTCAGTGAAGGCATGATTTCTAATACCTGTACCTCTTGTACATTGGAAATATACGAAAAGATTACCTGTATCCATCTTAGCAACCATTTCATTAAGAAGCTTCTTTAACTCATCTTTAGTGTGAGGAATTTTAATACCTAAAAGTCCTGCACTGTTGAAAAATCTATCAATATGCTCATCAATTGCAAATATTTCATAATTTCTAGATGGACCTGCATCATAAACTCCATCACCGAAAAAGCAAACTCTATCGTTAAATGGAATCGTCATATCCTCTAATTCGCCAAACTTCCCGTTGTAATAACCAAGTGTCTTCATACACAATACCCCTTTCGAAAATGTGAATTTTATTGTTTTAAAAAATTAAATGCATAAATGCTTTATCAGTTTTGATAAATGAAAATATTGACTAAACAATCATGCATTAATGCAAAAAGTCATTTGTATAACTTAAAGATTTTTCTATAGCACTTTATTCCTTTAGCACCTAAAAATCTATCGCTTTTATTTTACTTTTTATAGAGTGAAAAGTCAATTTAATTTCAAATTTAACTTTATAAAATGCAATTTTATTTTGTTGAAATTGCATTTTGTAATTAACAGCCTAAATATTTATTTAAAATTGTAAAAAAATAGAATTATATTTTTACATAATATAGCTACTTTCAACAGCACTTGACAACAATGGTATAATTAATTTCTACAAGTATATAAAAAATGCAATAATACTATGAAATATTAGCGTATATAAACTTTACGTGCTATAATTACTATATATAAATATAAAGCAATGACTTATATATACATTTCCATTAGGAAAGGAATGATTATATTGAAAATAGAAAAAATAAATGACAACCAAATAAGATGCACATTATCAAGACTAGATTTGGCTGAAAGAAAAATAAATTTAAAAGAATTATCCGGAGAATCTGATAAGGTGAGAACCTTATTTCATGATTTAATTGACCAAGCTCATGTAGATGTTGGCTTTGAATTTGCAGGCGAGCCTATTATGATAGAAGCCATGCCAACTCATGATTCCATTGTTCTTATAATTACTAAGGTTAATGATAAAAATGGGATAAAAGATAAAATGAGTGAATTTGCAGATAAGTTTCTAGGAAAACATCCTGGTATGATGAGCCCCTTTGATGATCACGATGACCTAGATGAAGCAGACTTTGACCTAAGTGATAACACCTTAATGGGTTCCGAAAGACTTTCAGACTACTTCGAAAAAATTAAACAAACTGAAGAAATGATTGGACGTGTGGGAAAAGAGATAGAAAACATCTTTACTACCACTCTTAAACTTTTCATTTTTAATAACCTTGAAGATGTAATTAAAGGTTCAAGAATGATTGCCCCCCTTTTCACAAGCAAAAGCTCTCTCTATAAAGATAGCAACGAAGGCGATTATATCCTTCTACTAACCAGAGATGAAATGAGCCGTGAAGATTTTGATAAAGTATGCAATCTAATGTCAGAGTACTCAACCCCAACCTTAGAAGTTGATGGTCCAATACTAGCATATATCCAAGAACACTGTGAATCATTGCTAGTAAATGACGCGATACATAAATTAAGCTAAACATATAATTAATATTATTTCAAATAAAAGCTACACACTTTAAAAGTGGTAGCTTTTATTTATGTAGCATTGATTGTAAGTGGTCCATGGACCACTTATAATCAATCATTCTAATTAAATCTCTTTTTTAAATACCGAAAATCTCTCCTTATTTTTACTATCTACATGTGTCTATTGTCTATTTACGCCCCTACATATCCAGTTTTCTCAATAATATCCTGACCTTCATCTGATAATATCCAGTTAATCATCTTCTCTATATTAGGGTTTTTATTATCTTCTCTGTATATTGCATAAAAATTAGAAGAAACCTGATATTTCCCATTCTTAATATTGTCTTCGTTAGGATATACCCCATTTAGGGAAATCATTTTAATATCTTTATTTCCAATCATATCTGTAACATAATATCTAAATGAATAACCTATAGCACTACCTTTAAAGACATTAATATCCCTCTTCATTTTATCTTTACCCATAAATGAGAGCATAGCTGTCTGACTTCCACTACCAGCATTTCTCTGTACTGCTGCAATAGCGTTATCTCCTCCGCCAACTTCTTTCCAGTTAGTGTATTTGCCTGTATAAATCCCCTTAATTTGGTCAACACTTAAATTATCTATAGAATTATGACTATTTACAATAAATACAAAAGCTTCCCTTCCAATGGGAACTTGCTTTAGTGTAGCACCTTTTTCCTTAGCATATTCTAATTGTTCCTTTGAAGGCTGGGCACAAAAAATAATATCTGATGTTCCATCTACAACTCTCTTATATGCACCTCTTGTATTATTCATTTGCAATTTGCTTTTTTCCGAGAATTTGCCATCTTTAAAACTCACGCTATCTTTAGGATATTTAGCATTTGCAAATGCAGAAAATACAGGATACAATGCTGTAGCTCCATCTAGTACTGGTATATCATCAGTAATTTTAGTTTTAGAATTCACCTTAACTACAGAAGACTTATCGTCAAATGGCAAATAGTCTTTTAGTTGAATTGTATTATTCTTAACTTTCTTATTAGACGTATCTATAAATCTTCTTGTCACTGTCTTATAAATGCTAAGATTTAAAAGTACAAAAACTGCTATTACTAGCAGAATAGCTATAATCTGTTTTATTAATTTGTTCATTTATAATATAATGTTATATCTTCTTAAAGCTTTTCTAGCTAAAAAAGTATTACACCTCTCCTTAATTATTTCTATATTAAAAACATCTTGCAAATAAAGGACTTTTATTTTACACCTTCACTTGCAATAAAAGTTAACAAAGATAAATGCTTAAATAAATATATTGTATAAGCAGATAAAATAGCTGTACCTAAAATTCCTAAAATCAAAACTCCATATAAAACTCTCTTAAAAACCTTATCTGACATAAAACCTCCTAAAAATATCTTAATTTCCTATTACATTCCGTCAATTCCAAAAAATCCTCCAACATACATTAATATTATAAATTGTACCGGAATAGACGTTAAATATAAAGCAACAACTCCTGTTATTTTATATATAATAGTGAAAACTTTATATTTCTTTTGCTCTTTATTAATAAATGCACTAATAATAAGCGTTGCAAAAAATGTAATTGTGGATACTATCCAAATACCAATTCCTATATCACCTAAATCAAACATCAACTTGCTCCTCTCTTAGTAACCTATCATTGTATAAAAATAAGGTGCTACAAATGGAACACACATTAATAATAAACATAAAACTCCAAATATATTTCTTGTTATTTTAATTACCTTCATAATCTTATTTTTCTTCTTACATAAAAGGGTTACTAAAAGTGTAATACAAAAAATAAGGAATATACTATTTATACTAGCTAGTAAAATTACATCAATTGGCATTTTCTTTCTCCATTTCTCTTATAAACCTGCATATAATTCATATTTCTCTTTTTCACTTAATGGTTTTTCTAACGAATAAGTTTTAGTTATATTTTCATTATATATTTTACTCTTATTCTTATAATTGACTTCCATAAACTGATGACCATTTTTCTTAAAAAAATTAATTCTAACATTAATTTTAGCTTTTAAGTCTACATTCCCTGGAGTATAATAAATCGTTGGCTCAAAAAAAATAGGTTTGAAACCATATTCCTCAAGCATTATTTTATCCAAGCTAATTTTAAAACTATATGGAGCTTTATCAGAAGAATTAAAGAAAAAATCTATTCTATTTTTCTCCACATCTTGATCAATATCAAAATGCTCATCAGCCTTGTGAAATATAATTTCAGGTGTACCATATTCTTCAAAGTTTACGGTCTTACCTTCAACGTATACTTCTACAGTACCTTTTGAAATAATTTCACCATTTATATATGGATTTATAAAATCAATCCATAAAAGATAAATTATAATAGCTATAGCAACACCTAATGCAATTTTAAGTCTAAAAATTGTCTTTTTTTCTTTCATGTCTCTTGTTTGCTCCTTTAAAAAAATAAAAATATTCAATATAAACTTTGCAATATCCTTCAATATTCAATCAAAAATTATCAACTTGTTTTATAAATTTTCCATTATAATCAAACAGAAGCATATCTAATAATTCATCAGAATTCCCTTTGCTCTCGCAAACAATATACTTTTTTGTGAAAGTAAAACTAATATCACTTCCCGTGATTTTATTACTGTAGTCATCATTCATAATAACATTACTTATCTTACCTGAAACTAAATCCAAACATCTTAAATTACCAATGCTATCATCTAAGTAAAGTTTTCCTTTATAGTACATCAAATTATAACTAAGAAAATCATTATCAGCTTCATACTCACCTGCAGGCTTGTTTTTTAAAGTTGCAATGCACTTTCCTGTAGTATTTATATTATTATACAGATATATTTTCATATTATCTTCTGTATTTATGCAAGCAATAAATTGATTATCAGAAATTGATATTAATCCACCTACGTTTTCACCTTCTTTAAGTCTATATTCAATATTCTTTGTTCCGTCTAATGAGTGCTTTATTATGGCATCATTCTGTCCTTTATAGCCAAGATGTGATGTGATTAGATACGTGTATTTTTTGTCAACGCACCATAAAGAACAATTTTTATTCTCCCCACCTTTATAAATTATGTTTTGATGTTTAGTTATAAAGCTTTTACATATAACATTATTCTCAATATCAATATAGTATAATTTATCATTTTTAAAAATCACGTCTCCGGTATCAATACCATTTATCCTTTTCTTACTTCCACTACTTCTAATCATCGAAAGATATCCACCATATAAAATTGAACTATCATCAACACAAATACTTTTATCACCAACGATAACAGTATAAATATAAGACAAAGGTAATTTCGGTACAAAAAGTAATTTAGTTTTTTCTGTTTTTAAATCATATTCATATAAACTGGTCGATAAAATAAATGGAAACATAGTCATGTCATTCTTTTTAGTAAACAAAACTTTATCATTATTAAAACTAGCCATATTATCATTTTCAGTATAATCATTTGACGAATATGTTTCTATAACTTTTTGATTGCTTTTCTCAGTAATAAGTATTCTAATTATATTTGTGATTAAACAAATCATTAAAACAACTAAAATAAGTCCGAAGAATAATGCAATTTTTTTAATTATAGTACGCATTTTCATAACTAAATACCCCTCGTTTAATATCTAAATGCTTTAAGAAAAACTTATTACATATTATGTTCTCCTGAATTAACGTATAGCTACAAGTACTACTTTGCACCTGCCAACATATTTATACATAAAAAGCATAACCTAATTCTCTCCATTTGTATATATCCCAATCCTGCATATCCTATATCCAAATCCATCAAAATAAGTAATTCGACTAGAAAATATATCAAAATTCATAAATCAGTTGATATTTTATTACCAGAATGATACTATTAATTTCATAGAAACATGGCAAAATATATTTACATAATAAAATGCGGGGGCAAATAATTTATGTTCGATAATAAAAAAGATATAACGTCTTGGTTAGAAATCCAAAAAGATTTAGAACAAGCTTTTAAAGTACATATAATGTTAATGAACCATATAACTGGTGAACGTTATCAAACTTCTGATAAAAATACTTTTTGCCACCATCTTACATATGATATAAAATATGAACCTTGTACTCTCTGTCTACAAAACTTTGAAGAAAATGCTAATTGGCGAAATGGAATACCCTATTTGCAAAGGACTTGTCCTTTTGGTATTCATCATATAATTTTTCCTATTATGCTAGAAAATTTTTGCGTTGCAACATTGCATGTAGGTCATTTCAAAACAAGTTCAATTGATACTAAACATATGCAAGAAAATTATCATACCCTTATTAATTATAATGATTTTCAGAATTTATATAATGAGCTACCTTCTCTATCAAGAGAAAACATCAGAACTATCTTTACCACTATAAAACATCTTAGTGGATTTATACTACCAAAATTATTTGAATTGGAATTCTTAAAAGCAAAAGAAACCTTTGAAATAGAAGAACATAATACTCATGAAAATAAAGATTTATTTCAAAAAATAGATTTTTTACTTCGTATTAATCATGATAAAATCTATTCTCTAAAAGATATTGCTTCAAAGGCTCACTACAGTACATCTCGTATTTCACGATTAATAAAGAAAAACACAGGAAAGACCTTTTCATATTATTATGATGACATAAAAATACATCAAGCAAAAGAATATCTAATCAACACTAATAATAATACCTGCGACATTGCTAAGGAACTTGGCTATACCACATCTGCATTATATAAGAAATTCAAAAAAGCGACTGGATATACTATGTCGGACTTTCGAGATAAATTTGCAAATAACTCTCTTTTTACAAGATAAAACGACAATAGCCATTAAATCTTTATTCCAAAGACCTAATGGCTATTTTATTTAAAAAACTTTTTAAGGAAATTACAACTTTATCACTTTTCAATTAACTTTATACAATAATAAACTCAAATTACTAACCGCATTTGCAATACATCTATCCTTATTTGCTAGAAGGCATAACCTGAATATCGGAATTATCCAGTGCTCCTCTTGACATTGCAAATAAAACAAAAGAAATCACAAGACACCAAGCTGCAAATACTAGAATTCCCATAGTCATTGCGAAAGCTGCACCAAGTCCACCACTAAATAGGAAGCCAACTACAAATCCAAGCACCACTCCAGGAGCAATTATCAGCATGGCAATCAAAGAATAAATAATCATAAGAAGTCCTGAATTAACTTCTACACCTGACCACTTCATAAAAAGATAATTAATACTAACCAGTAGTAAAGTGTAAGTACAAAAAGCTATAATACTAAAAACAATCATAAATATATTAGCTTTACATATAACGCCAACTATTGCAAATGAAACCAAAGCTTCACCAAAGGCCTTAACAACCACTTCTAAGTTGCTCCATACTATCTTTTTAAAAGATGATTCAGGAACCATAAAGATAAAATGACTATAGAGTTCCTTTAAACCTCTTCCCTGTCCAACCATAAATAACTGCATAAAGATCATAAATCCAAGTAATGTAACTATCATTACTCTTTCTAAACCGGCTTCGCCTTTTCCAAGAAATCCATAGACAACTGCAATAGCAACATACATAATAGAAGAAACACCGAATACTCCAAATTTATTTGCCCTAAAAGTTTCCCTCATATGCTTATAGAAAAATGTCTTTGCCCCAAATCCTTTAATACCAGTGCCTCGAACCTTTACCTTACCTGTTGTAGCAATATCTAGTGAGTTAATATTTCCTTCGCTAACAGCACGTTTCTTTTCAAAACTAGTTTCTGAAGCCACAAGTACATCTTCAAAATAATCTACATTTGTTTTCATATAAAATACAAATAGTCCAATTGTACAAGCTATAATAAGCCCTAAATAAATAAACCCTTTAGCATACTCTTTAAAAACTAAGAAATATGTAGCACCGGCACTCCAACCTGCAATAGGTGTTGCATAGAACAGATTAGATTTCGCTAAACTAGTTAATGCATCTAAAGGATCTGCTCCTCCTAAAAAGTTAGATAAAAATGCAACAACAGCAGGAATAAATATAGCTATACTAATTACTACTACAACAGCTTTTCTTTTATTACTATTTTTCAAATTGCTATATATTACAATGGATAAAATAGACATTAATAAAATAGTCAAAATAAATACTGCCACAGTTATTAAAAGCCCACCAAAGTTAACTCCTAAATCTTTTAAGGTTGATGCCTGAAATAATATGAAAAACGCAGCTACAAAAGCAGTCTTTAACATATTACTAACTCCATATACCATAATCAATTGAGGTTTAACTGGTGCAGTAAACATAATATTTACATCGGACATATCAAAGATACTATCCCCACTTGCAAATGAAGTTTTAATATAAATTCCAAAATATAGCGTAACTAGTGCAAATACTATCAAAGCAAATATCATCGAATTAAATGAATAGAGACTTTGTTTAGACATACCAGTTATAGCAGATGTTACAACTGTAAATCCAATCAATCCAATTAATATAAGAGATAAAATCAATCTACCAGGATTATGTATAGTCTCTATAAAGGAATTTTTTAAGCGTTTTCTTATAACGTATAATAATGCGTTCATATAATCTCCTTTCTAAGGTCAATAGTCTCCAAATTTAACTTCTCATATTGAAGATTATTACCTTCATTAATTTTGATTAAACAAAATTAATATCCTAAACTATACTTCAATATCCTTTTTGTCCGGCTCTGTAATTTTAAAGAACATATCCTCTAAGCTATCTCCGCTCTCTAAATCACTTGGTCTAACTACTGCCTGAACCTTACCCTTGTTCATAATATAAGTTACATCCCAATTTTCCTCCATACTTTCAATCATATGAGTACTAATCAAAACAGCGCAACCTAATTCTTTTAATTTAATAATAATATTTTTTAATTCTCTAATTGCATGAGGATCCAAACCTATAAGAGGTTCGTCAAATATAATAGCTTTAGGAGATGTTAATAACCCGCAACATATACTAACCTTCTGTTGCATACCTTTTGAAAGCTCTTTTCCAAGTTTATTCTTTTTATCAGTTAATTCAAATTTATCAACTAAGTCATCTGCCAAGCTTTTCCACGTATCTGGAAGACGATATGCTTTTGCTATAAATTCTAAATGCTCCCAAACCGTAAGCATAGGATAAAGGGCTGGCATCTCTGGAATATAACCTAATGCCTGTTTAGCTTCTTTCGTTTTATTTGGATGTCCATCAATTGCAATATATCCTGTAAATCTTAGTAAACCGCAAATAGATTTAATAAGTGTAGATTTACCTGCTCCATTAGGCCCCACTAACATTGCAAGTTCTCCCGATTTTACCCCAATGGTAACATTATCATTTGCTAAAGTTTTTCTATACTGCTTACTTACATTTCTTACATCAATCATATACTCTAATTCCATACTGCCTCCTTTTCTAATCAATACATATTTAATCTAAATCTTCTTTAGTTACAAATTGCTGTAAAACTTATTATAAGTTAATGCACCTATAGGTTATAACAAATATATTACATTAACCAAAACTACTTGATTTGTATTCAATCTAGACCTTTTCTGGAAAAATGCTCTTTATGATATCATATTGTTTAAGTATAGTCAATTAATAATCCATTAATCTTCTTAATTCCATCTGTACTATAGTCTTAATACAATTATACATATAGAACACCATTTGTCAAGAGGAAACTTTAAAAATCACAAAAAAAATGGGCAGCTGCCCATTCTTTTAATTCTCTACAATTGATTAACTATCAACCTTAAACTTCTGCTATAACTTCGATTTCAACTAAAGCTCCTTGTGGCAAAGCTTTTACTGCAACACAAGAACGAGCTGGTTTACCTACAAAGTGTTTAGCATAAACTTCATTAAATGCTGCGAAGTCGCCCATATCAGCTAAAAAGCAAGTAGTCTTTATAACCTTATCAATACTTGTTCCGGCAGCTTCAAGTAATGCTTCAACATTTTTACAAGATTGCTCTGTTTGATCTTCAATTGTTGTTGCAACAATCTTCCCTACTGCTGGATCAATTGGAATCTGGCCAGATGACATAAATCTGTTTCCCCCAACTATCATCCCTTGAGAATATGGTCCAATTGCTCCCGGTGCTTTGTCTGTACTTACTACTTTCATTATACGTCCCTCTCTTTCTTAAAATCTTTATTCAAAATCCCTTATGGGTATTTTGCAAAAATAAAAAATACTATATGCATCTTTCTACATTAAACTTTTTTCTTAAGTCATATATATAATTAAATCATATTTAAAAATATTACATTCTAATTAGATTAATAATAAAGCAAAATTACTATTTATGTTCTATAAAAAAGTTTTCTAGAAACCCTCTTTATATCTTTTTTTTCTTAGATTATATCTTTTCTCTCCGGCTTCCCATTCTAAGCGTTCTTCTTCTGTTTCAATATCTAGTCCGGGAACTTCAAGAGGCTTTCCATCATCATCTATAGCAACCATAACTACATAAGCCGAATTAATATTTTTTCTGTTGCCTTCTTTATCTTCTACAAAAGCATCCACCTTTACTTCTAAAGAGGTATGTCCAACATAAGTAACCTTACCTATTAATACAATAGTATCATTTTGATAAGCACCTTCTTTAAAATTCAAATTATCAATTGCCGCCGTTGTAACTCCAAGTCCGGTATGCCTTACAGCAACAACTCCTGAAATCTCATCTATCCATTGCATTAAAGAACCGCCAAATAATCTTCCTACTCCATTAATATGAGTAGAACGAACTACATGCACTGTTTCTGTTATGGAATCTGAAACCTTTTTTATTTTCTTCATATAAACCTCTTAATATTTCTATCTAAGTATTTGCAAATGGCATCTCTTTTTTTATTAATTAAAGTAATTCAAGATTATTTTTTTAATATGTTCTTATTTCAAATCTACGCAATAACCTTAGACATCAAAATTATTCTTACTATTCTTTCCAGTGAAGTCTATGCAACTCTCCCTGTTTTTCTAACCCTTTAAAATCATTCTGTCTTAAAGCTTCATATAGAATTATAGCAACAGAATTACTTAAATTTAATGACCGCTTAGTAGAAAGCATAGGAATTCTAATACAAGTATCTTCGTATTCCAATAGTATCTCTTCAGGAATTCCACGGCTTTCATTACCAAACATAATGTAACTACCATCTGGATACTCTACGTCTGTATATGTAAAATGAGATTTAGTAGTTGCCATATATATTGGGAATTTATTTTCTCCCTTTATTTCAGAAATCTCATCATCAAAAGTATTTATATCGTAAATATTTTTATATCCCTTTGGTCTATATGCATCAGGATTTTTCCTAAGAAAATCTTCGAAATTTACATAAGTTCTTACATCAAGGTCTTGCCAATAATCCATTCCTGCTCTTTTAAGTGACTTCTCATCTAGTTTAAATCCAAGTGGTTCAATAAGGTGAAGTCTAACTCCTGTTGCATCACAGGTTCTACCAATATTTCC
>JAISGP010000128.1 GCA_031263035.1 Lachnospiraceae bacterium
GGACCGTCATATCGATTAAAAGAAAAGCAAACCTTTTTAGAGAATCAAGCTGAAAGATAAAAAGGAATTTGTACATTATTATTTTCCACTTTTTGTACAAATTTATATTGACATTTACATTTGCAGCTTGAAAATATTTATTGAAAGAGTTTAAGATTCTTTATAAGGTAAAAATGAATATTGTTTTTAATCTTAAGTATGTAATGAAATAAATTATGTACTGTTTATTACCCCTGGAAAATGGTAAAATATAAATTATGTGAAGGAAAAATATGTTCCTACGAAGTAGGTATATATTTTTACGAACAATTTAGCGAAAAGCTCTGCTCCCCGCTATTATATTAATGTTGCTTTAGCAAAACTAATTGAAGACGATAGTCTTCGATATGAGAAGTTTACTTCTCATAATATATAATAGATATTTGAATGGAAAATGTTTTTATTAAGATTATAATTAGTAGAGTATCTTATAAATATTGTTTTATACTTATCACAACTTAATTTATAGGTTTAGCATTATGTTAATTCTAATACTTAATCATAAAAACTAAATTAGCAAATAAAAATTTGAGGTAAAATCATGGCTTTAAATTTAATTATAGGACCTAGCGGTTCAGGTAAAACTACAAAGGGATATGAGATAATAATTAATTCATCTTTGGAAAATGAGAAAAGAAATCATTTTATTTTGGTGCCTGAACAATTCACCATGTCTACCCAGAAGAAGATTGTGGACATGCACCCTAGGCACGGAATTTTAAATATTGATGTATTAAGTTTTCTAAGGCTTAGCCATAGAATTTTTTCTGAAACAGGGGATATAGATTTGCCTAGTCTTTCTGAAGAAGGGAAGAACCTTATAATTAGAAAAGTTGTAGGGAAGATTTCCGGAAAGCTTAATATATATGGAAAAGCAGTTAATCAGCCTGGTACTATTTCTGAAATAAAATCTGCAATTTCTGAATTATTACAATATAAGATTAGTGAAGAAGATCTGGAAAATGCTATTTCTTCTATGTCATCTACTTCAAGAATGTACCTTAAATATAAAGATATTTTGCAGATTTATATTGAGTATAATCAGTTTATAGAGGGCAGATATATTACAAGTGAAGGTATTTTAGATAATCTTGAGCAGGTTGTAGATAGGTCAAGTATCTTACAAGATAGTGTAGTTTTTCTTGATAGTTATACAGGATTTACACCTATTCAACAGCGTATTATTTGCAAATTGCTTAAAATTTGCAAGGATGTATATGTTAGTGTTACCTTAGGAACTGGCGAAAATGAATATGCTCCTAGGACAGCTTTCGAAGTTTTTGCCTTGCCTAAAAGAACAATAAGTAATCTTCAGGAAATTGCTATAAAAAATGGAGTTGAGATAAATAAAATTTATCCATTAAAAGATAAAATTGAAAAAAAAGATTTAAATTCAAATAAAAGTCAACTAAGTAATGATATTGATTTAGATATAGATAAAAATATAATATTAGACAAAGGGAATAATATTATCCCAATAAGATTTGAGAGTAACCTTATATTCTCTCATCTAGAAAAAAATATCTTCAGACTTGGAGTAAAGGAACAGATAGAAGATAATGATAATAGAATAGTAATTCATCGAAGCGAGAACCCAAAAGAAGAAGCTTTAGAAGTGGCTGCTTCTATTCGACATGCTGTTAGAACAAGGAATTTAAAATACAAGGATGTGGGTCTTGTTGTGGCAGAGATGGATGCTTACGGGGAATATTTAGAAGAAGCCTTCAAAATCTACAATATTCCAGTCTTTATGGATTATAAGAGAAGTGTTTTTTTGAATGTGGGAGTTGAATTTATTCGAAGTTTGTTAAATATGCTAGTTGAAAATTATTCATGGGAAAGCATTTTTAGATTTTTAAGAGTTACAGATATAATTCCTAGAAATATTGTATATCAGTTAGAGAATTATTGTGAAACTGTAGGTATTAATACCTATAAGAAATGGTTAAGTCCTTTTAAATATAAAACAAAATATATGACTGATGAGGATTTGGACACCTTAAACAAATATAGAAATTTATTTGTAGAATATATATCAGACATTGATTATATAAAAAAGGCAAGAAGTAAGACTGTATCAGATATTGTAAATGCTTTGTATTCATTTATTTTGAAAGAAGATTTGCAACAGAAGTTACAAGATTTAGCTGATAAATATGAAAAAGAGAAGAACCTTAGAGCATCAAAAGAATACAACCAGATTTATAAAATGATAATGGATTTATTTGATCAAATGGTAGGCTTAATAGGTGATGAGCGAATTGGAATTTCAGAATTTGCAAAGGTTTTTGATGCAGGTTTAAACAGCCTCAAAATAGGTATAGTTCCCCCAACCACAGATCAGGTTGTAGTAGGTGATTTAACTAGAACTCGTCTTGATGATATAAAAGCACTATTTATAATAGGTGCAAATGATATTTATATTCCGAAAATTGGTGGAGAGGGTATTATTTCCGAAAAAGATAAGGCATTTTTTAAAAAGGCCAATATAGAATTATCAGAAAGTAAGGGAGAGAAAAGTTTCGAAGAGAAGTTTTATCTATATTTAAACTTGACGAAACCTAAGGAAACCATATACATATCTTATAGTAGACGTGATAATTTGGGAGTATCTCTTTTTCCATCTTATTTGGTGCCGAGCATATTAGAGCTATATAAGGATAAAAAGATTATTGAAAAAACTGCTGAAGAAATAGAACCGGTAAGTCAGGTGGTGTTGTCTACATACTTAAAAGAACTTCGAAATGCTTTGGATAAAAATGAAGAATTTTCGCCTAAAATAAAGATGTATTCTAAAATTCTTGTTGATGTGGGAGATATAATCAATAAATCCCTAGAAAATCACAGGATTTCCGATTTGACTTCTTCTGTTGCTAAA
>JAISGP010000043.1 GCA_031263035.1 Lachnospiraceae bacterium
TCATTTGCAATTAAATCTACTATCTGTTCTGTGGCATATGCTATACCTGCTTGCTCCATAGCCTCTGGATTATCGCCAAATTTATCTGCTATAGCTTTAAATCTTGGAGGAAGAGTTGCACTAGACATTTCGCAAGTTCTGGCAATTTGCTTTCCATTAGTTACAGGCATAATTCCTGGAATAACCGGTATACTTATTCCAACTTCTCGCAAACGGTATAGATAATTATAAAATACATTGTTATCAAAGAAAAGCTGAGTAGTTAAGAAATCAACTCCACAATCAACTTTTTCTTTAAGATATTTTATATCATCCGCTTTATGAAATGTATCTGGGTGAACTTCTGGATAACATGCTGCACCAACACAGAAATCTCCACTATTTTTAATCTCATTTACAAGCTCATAAGCATGTTTATATTGATTGGGAACTGGGAAAGAGCTATCCTTTGGAATATCTCCACGTAGTGCTAGAATATTCTCAATTCCTGCCTCTTTTAATTCTGATATTACAGCTCTTACTTGATCTTTCGTTGAGGAAACACAAGTTAAATGAGCTAAGGCTGTAACACCAAGTTTATTTTGAATATGAGAAGCTATATTAACTGTATTCTTACTTGTTCCACCTCCGGCGCCATAGGTAACACTTATATAAGATGGCTGCATCTGGCTTAATTCATCAACTGTATTGATTACACTATCAAATCCCTTATCTGTTTTCGGTGGAAATACCTCAAAACTAATATGAGGTTCCTCTCGTTTTAACATTTCTTTAATCTTCATTCCCCAATTTCTCCTTTATCTAAAATACTACATTAGCCTATCAAAGTAGTAGGTTTAAGTTTACAAGAATTTGATTATAAAGTCAAATATTATAGTCGAAAAAGAAGCTCTTTTTTTGAGCTTCTTCTTTTCAATCTAATGCTTATCATATCTATTTAAAAAATCTCTCATAGTCATAATTTTAGGACGTTCTGTTTCAACAACTCTTAGATCTAAATCGCCAGTTATAAGATAATCTACTTTTTCCATTATTGCTGTACTTAAAACTAGAATATCATCTTTATCTCTTACATATGGTATTGAATTACTTTTATACTTATCTAAAGTATAAACTAATTCGAATGGAAAATCCTCAAAAAACTTATCTAAAACTACTTTTTTATTAGAAAATTTTCTTTCAGTAACAATATATAGCTCTTTTATAACGTAATCGCAAATAATTATATTATGATTTAAACATACTATCTCTCTAAATTTTCTAGTTATATCTGATGGAAAAAATATCATAGATACTAGAATATTGGTATCAAGCATTATACGCAAGAATTAATACCCCCTCACTTCTTTTCGAATTTCTTTCATATAATCTTGCATCTGTTCTTCTGTTTTAAATCCAGCATCTTCTGCAACACCTTCAAATTCTTCTTCAACTCTTTTAAATGCCATATTTGCAGCATTTTCTATATAAAATCTCCCATTCTCTTCTAATATTAAAATCTTATCTCCAGTATGCAAATGCATCCTATGTCTAACATAGGCTGGGATTGTAATTTGACCTTTACTTGATATTTTTGCTATTTCCATATAATAACCTCCTTGCCAATTATATATTCTGTACTTTCTTTACATTCTTTACTTTTCTTACATTATATACTATTATTAGTTCGAAATCAAATAAAAATTCTTCTGCTGAAATCATACGCCTTATCGTTGAAGCATTAGCAAAGCTCGAATTCGCTTACGCTTCTTCTCGCTTTTCTTCTGGCTTATACTAAATAAAATAAAAACACGCCGGTATATAAATGCATAGCATTTAAACCGTCGTGTTTATATTTTATTTACGCATCAGCGCTACTTCTTAAAGAAGTCCGGAATCTGGAATGGTTGTTCTTTTACTCTTGGGTGTGGAGTTGATGGAGCTCTATGAGTTCTTTCTCTATCATATCCATAATGTGGTCTTTCTTCATCTTTTTGAGAGATACCACCACCTAGGCTTGATGATGTACGTGGCTTAACATTTTTAACCATGTCTTCATCAGCTTTAAGTCTGCTTTCGAATTTTGATTTAGTTCCTTCTACATTATGAAGTCCTGTTGCTATTACGGTGATTGTAGCTTCATCAGCTTTTGAATCATCATACATAGCACCAAAGATGATATTAGCTTCTTCTCCGGCAAGATCTTGAACATATTCAGCTGCATCAGATGCATCCATAAGAGTAATATCTCCTGATACATTAATGATAACATGAGATGCTCCGGCAATTGTGGTCTCAAGTAATGGACTTGCAACAGCTTGTTTAACTGCTTCAAGAGCTTTATCATCACCACGACCTTGACCAATACCAATATGAGCAATTCCTTTATCAGTCATAACAGTTTGAATGTCTGCAAAGTCTAAGTTGATAAGTGATGGTACATTAATAAGGTCTGTAATACCTTGGATACCTTGTTGAAGAACTTCATCAGCTTTCTTTAAAGCTTCTGGCATAGTAGTGCGTCTGTCAACAACCTCAAGAAGTTTATCGTTAGGAATTACAATAAGTGTATCAACACTGTCTTTTAATTTTTCAATACCAGCTTCTGCATTTTTCATACGAGCTTTAGATTCAAATCTAAAAGGCTTAGTAACAACACCTACAGTAAGTGCGCCTTGCTCTTTAGCAATGCGAGCAACAACTGGTGTAGCACCTGTTCCGGTACCGCCACCCATACCACAGGTTACAAATACCATGTCTGCACCTTTAAGTGCTGCACTTATTTCTTCTGCACTTTCTTCGGCAGCCTTTTCTCCAATTTCAGGCTTTGCACCTGCACCAAGTCCTTTTGTAAGTTTGTCACCAATCTGCATAAGGGTTGGAGCCTTGCTAAGTTGAAGTGCTTGTTTATCTGTGTTGATTGCGATAAATTCAACTCCTGAAATTTGTTCATCAATCATTCGATTAACAGCATTGTTTCCGCCACCACCGACACCAATTACAATAATCTTTGCAGCAGAATCTGATTCGTTTGTTTTAATCTCTAACAAGGTTTTATCCTCCTTTGAATGAATAGAATTCATTTGATTTAATAATTCATTTTATATTTAATAAGAAACAAAATTGTCGCCTTTTAAACTATCATACTATATAATATAGAATTTTCGTCAAAATATCAATACATTTTCGTGAAAAAATGGAAAGATATTCATTTTTCGTTGTTATTTGCTAGGTTCAAAGGTAGTTGCATCCGGATTTGTTGAATAATTCTCCAAATGTAGCACTCCTTTTGTAGAAGAATACTTCTCTTTAATGCTTTCTAACATGCTATTAATTTGCTTAATTTGGTCTTCAGAAATATCAGTTCCTAAGTTTACGTCTGTATCTCCTACAAGGACTGTAATAGCACTTCCTTTACATTCTACTCTTGTAGCTTTAACATTACACTCTTTCAAATACTTCTGAACTTCTTCTGTCTTCTTTAAAATATCCTTATCAATATCAATCTTGTTATAAAGGTTAATTTCACTTTCCTTAACTCCATTGATTATAGGAACATTCTTATCAGTTAAAGTGCCTACATATACTATCAAACCATCTTTATCAATATAAGCAAAGTTCTGAGAATCACTTACGCAAGCAACAATCTTCTTTTCGACTACATTAACATTTAGTACCCAAGGCAGTCCCATATTAAAGGTTAGCTTCTCTACATTCTTAGGCAGTGTACCCTTACCAAGAGTATATTTGCCCATAATGTATAAATTATTAACTGCAAATTTATCCTTTTTAATCAACTTAGTAATGGAACTTGAACTTACATAATCATTGCCGGTTACTTTAATCTTGGTAGTGAAAAATAAATTAAAAAGTAAAAGTAATACTATAATTATTGCAAATAAGGTAAAAAAGAATTTATAAATTCTCATAGCTATTATTTTACCACGATTTTTCTTCTTTTGCTTTTTTTCACTTCTTTTTCTTATGCGTTTTTCTTCTCGCCTATGAATCTTTTCCTTTTCTTCTTCGGACAATCTTCTTCTAGCTCTTCTTCTATCGGACATAATTTCTCCTACAGCCTTTTTACTAGCTCCTTAAATTTATCCCCTCTTACCTCATAGTTAGGAAACATATCCCAGCTTGCACAGGCAGGTGACAGAAGAACTGCATCACCACTTGTAGCTATTTCATTTGCAGATTTAACTGCATCTTCCAATGTATCTACAAAGATGTAATTTTTAAAACCAGCCTCATCTGCATCCTTTGCAATCTTTTCCTTTGTCTCCCCTAAAAGAATTAATTTCTTTACCTTCCCAGAAAAAGCTTCAATCCATTCCTTATATGTGCTACCCTTATCGTATCCTCCACCTATTAAAACAGTAGGACGAACCATAGCCTCAATTCCCTTAATTGCTGCATCTGGATTAGTAGCCTTTGAATCATTGTAATAAGCAATACCCTTCTTTTCAACAACAAATTCAATTCTATGTTCAACCCCTTTAAATTCAAGGCATCCCATTCTTATAATTTCACTTGGTACTCCGTAAGCATGTGCCATTGCAATAGCTGCCATATAATTCTCATAATTATGCATTCCTAAAAGCTGTAATTCATCAACATTGCAAATGCGAAGCTTATCTTCTCCGTCACTTAAAATAAGATTTCCATGGTCATAATAAACTCCATTTGCTACTTCATGAGAACTACTAAAATAAAGAACCTTTCCATTTGCAGTATCTCCAAATGAACGAAGAACCTCATCTTCATAATTTAATACTACGTAATCAGAATCATCTTGATTTTTATTTATATCCTCTTTAGCCTGAATATAATTATCCATGGTATGGTGTCTATCCATATGATCAGGCGTTATATTTAAAATACTTGAAACCTTTGGTTTAAACTTATCTATTGTATCAAGTTGAAAACTACTTACCTCTGCTACCACCACGCTCTTATCGTCAGTTTCATCAGCAACACAAGTATAAGGGTTACCAATATTCCCAACTACAAAAACATCATCACTGTAAAGCTTCATAATCTCTCCAAGAAGAGACGTAGTAGTAGTTTTACCATTTGTACCTGTAATTGCAAGAACGTCACCTCTGCCTAATTCAAAGGCTAATTCAACCTCTCCAATTACACATACTCCCTTTTCATACATCTTCTTAACAATATCCAAATCCTTAGGAATACCTGGGCTTAAAACCACAATATCAAGAGTATCCAAAACCTCTTTAGGCAAATCACCTAAAATAATTTTAACATCATCTGGATTATCTAAATCATCACGAACCTTATCCTCGCTAATAATCCCCTTAGAATTAGAATCATAGCAAATAACATCTGCACCATGCTTCTTTAATAAATTTGCTGCTCCGACCCCACTCTTACCAAGCCCAAAAACCAAGGCTGTTTTCTTATTTACTTCCATATCATTTTCCTCTCTTCTATCTCTATCATCCAACTTTTATACATGTATGTTTGAATATTTTTAAATGTATTAACTGTTTTGTGAATAAGTATTGTGTTTCAAGACCATAGCGCAATTTTCGTCGTGACGTTGCACGATGTCTGAACGTTCGTGCGTCATCCAAGCGTAGCGCGTTTCGCTTAGAACGTTCCCTACTAGACGAGTGCAAGGAACAGAAAATAAGCGTGTCTGAAACATAATACTTATTCACAAAATCCCTATAATTCTATTAATAAACCCTCTTCAAACATACCCTATATAAAAAACGCCACCACACACAACACACACGTAATCAAAGAAAATACCACCACAATCTTAACCTCAGACCATCCACCTAATTCAAAATGATGATGTATCGGTGCCATTCTAAAAATACGCTTCCCACCAGTAGCCTTAAAATATCCAACCTGTAAAATAACAGAAATAACCTCAATCAAATAAATAGCACCAATAATAATTATATATAAAGGTCTCTGAAGCATATATGCAGAACCTGCCACAAATCCACCAAGTGCCAAAGAACCTGTGTCACCCATAAAAATTTTAGCAGGATATTTGTTAAAAATCAAAAATCCAAGTAAAGCACCCACCATAGAAATAGCAACAACCTCAATTCCTTCACCTTCAAAAAGTGAAGTAATAAAGAAATAAATTGCCACAGGAATAGTAACAGTGGTTGCTAAACCATCTAAACCATCTGTAAAATTAGTTCCATTTACAGTTCCAATAACGCAAATAAAAACCAAGATAAGAGAGAAAATACCTATATTAACAAGCTTTCCATTTGTAAAAGGAATACGAAGTAATAAATTCTCATCAGCATAAAACCATAAATAACCTGCAAAAACTCCAGTTAATATAATCTGCAAACACATCTTCTGCATAGGCTTTAAGCCATCTGGGTTACGCTTTACAACCTTTAAATAATCATCTAAAAATCCAATAACACCAAAACCAACTGTTAATAGAACAACTGGTATTATATCACGATAAAGTGACGCAAATATAATTGAGCCAAAGAAAAAGCCAACGATAATGGCTATTCCACCCATAGTTGGGGTTCCTGCTTTCTTAAGATGAGATGCAACTCCATCTGTTCGTTCTGTTTGTCTCATTTTCATATTAGTTAGTATTGGAATTAATAGCTTTGTTCCAATCACACTGATTACAAAGGAAATAATCAAGGCAAATACAACATTTTTATACATTACAACCTCTTTTTCATACTATAAAAATAGCTTATTTAAAACTTATATAGTTTATCCTATATTTAAACATAATAAAATGAATTTTACAAGATTTACACAGGTGATGGATTTTGTATACACTTATAAACTTCCATCAAAAACTAACCTTAATTTATGCATGATTAGCTTAGCTTTTACAAAACCCTTTGTAAAATAAAATCTAATAGACTTTTATCTTTCTGCTTCTGCCACCTGCGGCTCAGAAGAAATTTTATTCTGCTGATTCGCAGCTTTTGTCTTAGTTATTCCAAGATATGGGAAAAGCTCTTTCATTATATTTGCAGATAATTCTACAGCAAGACCACTGTTAGCCTGCTCGCCCACATTAGGCTGATTGATTACAGTGTAAATCAAAACCTCTGGATTATCTTGAGGAGCATATCCTGCAAATGAAATTACATAACTTTGCTTATCTCTTTCTTGCACATTACTATCATGCTTAGTCCACATCTCTGCAGTTCCTGTTTTTCCACCAACTGCATAATTTTTAATATTAGCAGCCTTACCTGTACCATTTATAACTGCATTTCGCATGTAATTCTTCAAAATATCCGAAGTTTCCTCAGAAACTGTTTTTCTAACTAAAGTTGGAGTAATCTCTTTTTTAATACTACCGTCAGAATTTTGAATTTCCTTTACAACATGAGGCTTATAATAGTTTCCACCATTTATAATGGAACACTGTGCCGCTGCCATTTGTATCATAGTAACATTAAAGTTCTGACCGAAACTATTTGTAGCAAGAGAAGCCTTATCTTTTCTAAGCTCATCCAAACTAAGTAATACACCCTTGTTACTTTCCGGAAGATCAACTCCTGTATATTGTCCAAATCCAAATATACTCTGATATTTAGACATAATATTAGGCCCTATTTGAAAACCTATTTGCATAAGGGCTACGTTACATGAATTCTGCAGGGCTTCCTTAACTGTTTCCCAGCCATGTCCATCTTTGTTATCACAGTAGATTTTATGATCTCCAACTTGCAAATAACCACCGCAGTAGTATTTTTCAGTTCCTTTTAATTTACCTGATTCAAATCCCATAGCCATAGTCAATGGTTTTTCTGTAGAACCTGGCTCATAATCAAAGTTTACTAACATATTTCGCCACATGTTTATTTTAAACAGGGCAATTCCCTTATCTGCAAATCCATCTCTATTTCTATCCATTCCATAGATTTGATTTTGAATATCTTCTAAATTAGTTTCATCTAACTTAATCGTTTCTTCCAAAGTTTTTATTGCTGCTTCATTAGAAGCATTCTTTTCTGCCTTTAATGCTTTAAGGTCTGCCTTATCTGTTTTTAACTTTTTATTTGCAGTAGATTTTGCCTTCGTTTTATCTTCGAATTGAAGGTCCACCTTATTCATAGCAATTTGCTGAGCTTTAGTATAGTAGGCTGAAACATCGTTATAATCATTACAATCAAAATTAGGATAAGAAGTACCTGCAATAATTTCACCGGTTCTTGGATCCATTACTATAACCCCTGTTCCCTTACTTCCGGTACCGGTTCTAACTTCATTTTTATGTTCTTCATTAAACTTCTTTACATATTTTTCAACAATACTTTGTGCTCCTACATCAATAGTAGACACAACATTGGATCCATCTGTAGCTGGATGAATTACTTTATCTTTACTATAATCTCCATTAATCTGCTGATATTCTTGGCCATCAGAACCTACCAGCTCACTTTGATACTCTTTTTCAAGACCTTCAGATCCTTTTAGCTCCGAGTCTTCTTCTGTTCTTGACATATATCCTAGAATTCCGCTAGCTAATGTTTTATAAGGGTAGTTTCTTGCATAACTGCTATTAAAAATAACTCCTCTTGTATTTTCCACATCTTTTATTTCAGCATCTATCTTTTTTCTTTCACTATCAGAATACTTAAACAATCCTGTAGCACTCTTTTCATTTTTTTTCTTCTCTAAAGCATCCACTGATTTCAAATATGCTTTGTATTTATTCATCTGGTCATAAGTTATATATTTAGGAGCCTTACTAATAATTTCCTGTTCTTTAGCACTTAATTCTTGCAAATAACCCCCGGAAAAGTCCTGACTAAAATCAAACCCTCTGTTTAAAGTAATATTTGTAGTATTTTCATTTTGTTTTCTAGCTTCTTCAATATCTGAAGCTTTCTTTTTTTCTGCCTGTTTTATAACTATATCAATTACTTCCGGTTCAATACCAAAGTATTTCTTTAATGCCGCTTTGGTTGGTTCCACATATGGATAATTCTTTACCGTTTTCTCAACACCGTTAACTTCTTCTGTACCATTCACTTCATAACATAAATTTTGCAAATCTAGCACAATATAATATTTAAGTTCTGATACAGCAAGTCGTGTACCGTTTCTGTCCACAATGTCTCCACGTCTTGCAGGTATTGTTGTTCTTTTACTTACAGTTAATACTTTTTTTGTATATTCTGCACCCTTTGCCACATTCAAATATGCAATTCTAAATAGCAACGCAAAAAAGACTAGTACAACTATAAGCTGTATTGTACGTAGTCTTCCTCTAATCATATCTCTACTATTTTTCTTTTTATTTCCCTTTGACATTTATTACTTTCCCTTTATTGATACATATTTTTCCCTTATTTTTAAATTTTCTCTGATAAGAAATTTATAGTTTCAGGCAAACTATGCCCTTCACTAAGTAACATATTTGTACTTTAATTTTATTTCTCAACTAATAATCTTTATTTGTTATTATTGACTTTAACATAATTATTTTCAGGTGCCTTATATTCTACATAATTATCAGCATCCACTACTTTCATACCTAATCTTAAAGCCCTTGATTTCATTTCAAAATCATTGATTCCATTCATTATCTTATCATTAACATTCTTATTTTCTTCTTGTTTAGCTTCTACTTGGGTCTGCAAACTACTTAGTTCAGTTTTCTTTGCATTTTCAAAATACGCTGAAAAAACCATCATGCAAATACATGCTGCTACCCCTAAAAATGTAATTCCATACATAAACATTTTATGTCTACTAAAAGATTTGTACTTGGTTCTGTTTCTTCCAACTTCAACAATTTCTTGTCTAGTTTTATA
>JAISGP010000016.1 GCA_031263035.1 Lachnospiraceae bacterium
TATAAGGAAAGAATTGAAGGTACATATCAAGAATATTTAAATACTCATAATCACATTTTCTCTAATCGTGATGATAAATTTGTTTGTCTTATGGATTTAGCTCTTTTGGCTATGCGACAAATAAAAAAAGATGGGAATTTAAAAGATCAGGAAGAAACTGATGAAATAAATGCATGTAGTATAGTTGTACCTTTAGTTGTTGATGGAAAAGAAGAGGAATGGCTAGTTAATTTTAAGAATGAAACTCATAACCATCCTACTGAAATCGAACCTTTTGGTGGAGCAGCAACCTGTCTTGGTGGTTGTATAAGAGATCCTCTTTCAGGAAGAACTTATGTATATCAAGCTATGAGAGTAACTGGAGCAGCTGATCCGACTATTCCTGTAAAAGATACACTAGAAGGTAAATTACCTCAAAGAAAAATTGTTACAGAAGCAGCTCATGGTTATAGTTCATATGGTAATCAAATTGGACTTGCTACTGGGCTTGTTAAAGAGATATATCATCCAGGATATGTGGCTAAAAGAATGGAGATTGGTGCTGTAATGGGTGCTGCTCCAAGAAGAGCTGTTAAAAGACTTACTTCTGACCCAGGAGATATTATTGTACTTCTTGGTGGAAGAACAGGTAGAGATGGTATTGGTGGAGCAACAGGTTCTTCTAAAAAACATGTTGCATCTTCAATAGAAACAAGTGGCGCTGAAGTTCAAAAAGGTAATCCGCCAATTGAGCGTAAAATCCAAAGATTATTTAGAAGAGAAGAAGTTAGCTCTTTAATCAAAAAATGTAATGATTTTGGAGCCGGTGGCGTATCAGTAGCAATTGGTGAATTAGCTGACGGACTTAAAATAAATCTTGATAAAGTACCTAAAAAATATGAGGGCTTAGATGGAACAGAATTAGCAATTTCAGAATCTCAGGAAAGAATGGCAGTAGTTCTTGACCCTAAAGATGTAGATAAATTTATGGACTATGCCAAAGAAGAAAATCTTGAAGCTGCTATCGTCGCTGTAGTTACAGAAGAACCAAGAATGATTTTAACTTGGAGAGATAAAGAGATAGTTAATCTTAAACGTGCATTTATAGATACTAACGGTGCTCATCAAGAAACAGATGTATTTGCAGAACTACCTATTCGCTCTGAAAGTACTCTTTCATTTGCTGAAGAAAATTTAGATATAAAGAGTTTTTGGCTTAAATCTTTAGATGATTTAAATGTTACATCTCAAAAGGGCTTAGTTGAAATGTTTGACGGTTCAATTGGTGCCGGTTCAACATTTATGCCTTTTGGCGGAAAAAATCAGGCAACAGAAACTCAAAGTATGGTTGCTAAAATCCCAACCGGTGGCGAATGTGAAGCTGTTTCAATGATGTCTTATGGTTTTGATCCATATATTTCAAGTTGGAGCCCTTATCATGGAGCCATTTATGCAATCCTTGATTCTGTCGCTAAAATTGTTGCATCAGGTGGAGACTATAAAAAAATACGTTTTACATTCCAAGAATATTTTAAACGTTTAGGAAATGATCCAAAAAGATGGGGTGTACCATTCCTAGCTCTTTTAGGTGCTTTTGATGCCCAGATGAAGCTATCATTACCTTCAATTGGCGGTAAAGATTCTATGTCCGGAACCTTTGAAAACATAGATGTACCTCCAACTTTAGTAAGTTTTGCAGTAGATATTGCAAATGAAAAAGATATTATTACTCCGGAATTTAAAAAATCAGGCAACAAATTAGCCTTATTTGAAATCGGTAAAGATAGTGATGATTTACCTGATTATAATATGGTTAAAGATTTATATAATAAAATTCATGATTATATTATTTCAGGGAAAATTGTTTCTGCTTATGCCTTAGACAGATTTGGAATTGCTGTAGCTATTTCAAAAATGGGCTTTGGTAATGGTTTAGGTGCTAAAATTAATGATAATGTATCTGTTGATAAGATGTTTGGACCTACATTTGGAAATATAGTCGTTGAACTTGCAGAAGGTGTTGATAATATATCGGAAGGTCAGGTTATCGGTGAAGTAATTGAAGATAAATTCATTTACAAAGATGTAGAAATACAAGTTTCAGAGGCTTATGACACTTGGTCTAAAAAATTATCTAAAGTTTATCCTGTAGTGTCTGGAAAAGAAGAGACAACACTAAAATATGATAAAGATACTTTATATAACGAGAAAAATATCTATATAAATAAAAATAAAATTGCTAAACCAAAGGTATTTATTCCGGTATTTCCTGGTACTAACTGTGAATATGATAGTGCTAGAGCTTTCGAAAAGGCTGGAGCAGACACATCTATTAAAGTATTTAAAAATTTAAATAGTAATAATATTTCTGAATCAATTAGTTTATTTGCAAAGGAGATAGAGAATTCTCAGATCATTATGTTCCCAGGAGGATTTTCAGCCGGTGATGAACCTGATGGCTCTGCTAAGTTTTTCTCTACTGCCTTTAAAAATGGTGTTTTAAATGAAGCAGTTTCTGATTTGTTAAATAAAAGAGATGGTTTGATTTTAGGTATATGCAATGGTTTCCAAACCCTTGTTAAGCTTGGATTATTACCATATGGAAAGATTATGACTCAAGAAAGTAATTCACCTACATTAACATATAATACAATCGGTCGTCATATTTCAAAAATGGTATATACTAAAGTTGTATCTAACAAGAGTCCATGGCTTTCAGGTGCCATTTTAGGTGATGTATACTGTAATCCTGCCTCTCATGGAGAAGGTCGCTTTGTAGCAGATGATGAATGGATAGAAAAATTATTTGCAAATGGACAAGTGGCAACAAGATATTCTGATCCACAGGGTAATATCTCTATGGATGAGTTATGGAACGTAAATGGTTCTTTTGAAGCTATTGAAGGTATTACCAGTCCAGATGGTAGAATTCTAGGTAAGATGGCACATAGTGAACGATGTGGCAAGGGAGTTGCTAAGAATATTTACGGAAATCAAGATATTAAAATATTCCAATCTGGAGTTGAGTTCTTTAAATAAAAACTGTAACTAAATTTATTAATGAATTTCAATAGTTAGGCTTTCAAAAATTACTTTGTAAAGCCTAGCTATTTTTGCTGTTATTTATTAAAGCCATAGGTTTTATAAAGTTAGTGGGATAGGCTTTTATAGTCATTTTTATCTGAAGAAAAACCTTTGAAATATTTTCTAGTAATTTTATAAAATTTCTTCTTGACAACAATAGGCAAAAATAGTATTATATTCAAGCGGGTTAGAAATGACCCGCAAAATTGTGGGATCATAGCTCAGCTGGGAGAGCACCTGCCTTACAAGCAGGGGGTCACAGGTTCGAGCCCTGTTGGTCCCACTTTGACAGTTTAATAATGTGGCGGGATAGCTCAGTTGGCTAGAGCACGCGGTTCATACCCGCGGTGTCGCTGGTTCGAATCCAGTTCCCGCTACTATCTAAAACATCTTCTAAAAGAGGATGTTTTTTCTTTTAATACATTTATCTAACTGAAGCATATTTATATACCTTCCTTTTGTGAATTTCTTTAATTGATAATATCCTAGTAAAATGATATAATATGTCTCAACGGAAGTAAAAATATGTTCCTTCGTAGAAGGTATATATTTTTACGACGAAAACAGCGACAAGCTTTGCTTGGAGCTGAATAAATTAATTTTGCTTCAGCAAAATTGATTAAGCTGAAAGATTAATCATGGGAAGTTTACTTCCCATAATTTATTTCACAGGAAAAAAATATCTTCTTTAGTGAATAAAATATAGAAAGAGGTCCTTATGAAAAGTACAGTATTACTTAGGATGATAGTTGGAGTATACGTAGGATATTTAGGATATCAACTTATATCTGGAAATATAGGTTTTAACGGAAAAAATTCCATATTATTTGTCATTATAGGTGTAATTTTTTTAGCCGTTGCTGTTGTTCTACTTTATACGGCTGGAAGAAGTTTTAAATCAGAAGCTGAACATAGAGCCCATGAAGAAATGGCAGATGATGAAGAAGGCTTTGTTGAAGCTGAAGAATTTAAATTTGATACAAATGAGAATGATGAAAAAAAAGATAATGATAACTTAACTAAAGATAAATAGTTAAAATGTCCTTCATTTGATTGCTTTTTAAATATATTTTTAGAGTTGGATGTTTATTATTACCTTTATGTAACAATCATTGTGAAGGATATAGTTTATAATCTAAAATGAAATAAAGAGGTTTGAATATGAGAATTGGTCAAGGTTATGATGTTCATAAACTTGTAAAAGATAGAAAGTTGATTTTAGGTGGAGTGGAAATTCCTTATGAGCTAGGGTTATTAGGTCATTCAGATGCAGATGTTCTTATCCATGCTATAATGGACGCACTCCTTGGTGGAGCAGCCCTCGGAGATATAGGTAAGCATTTTCCGGATACTGATGAGAAATATAAAGGGATTTCTAGTCTTGTTTTACTAAGTTACGTTTCGGACTTACTTCTTGATAATTTATATATAATTGATAATATTGATGCAACCATTATTGCCCAGAGGCCTAAGATGTTGCCTTATATTGGAGAAATGCGAGAAAATATTGCTAAGGCATTAAATATAAATGTTAACCAAGTAAATATTAAGGCTACTACTGAAGAAGGCCTTGGATTTACCGGTGAAGGAAAAGGTATAAGTAGTATGGCTATTTGCTTATTATCTAATGTTAAAGATGAAGTTTTACAAGAAGAAAGTTTTTCTTGTTCCGGAAATAAATGTGGGCGTTGTTGCAATTAAGTTTTATTTAAGTTTTTTCTGTTTTATTAGGGTGGGATTACTTTGAAAAAAAAGATATTAATAAACGAAGAAAAGGGTTTAACTAGAAAGTTATATGAACAAGCTTTTCCTGAAGATTCTAAGTCATTTGTAGATTTCTATTATTCAAATAAAAATCTTGATAATATAATATGGGCAATTAGTGAAGGAACAGATATTTTATCTATGCTTCATTTGAATCCTTATATGCTAAGTTTTTCTAAAAAATCTATTCTTTCTTTTTATATAGTTGCTGTAGCAACAGATAAAAACCATAGACATCAGGGTATGATGAGGGATTTACTTTCCTCATCTCTTAAAGAAATGAGCTTAAGAAATGTGCCATTTGCGTTTTTAATGCCTGTATCAGAGGATATATATAAGCCATTTGGTTTTAGAACCGTGTATGAGCAACATGAAAAGTTTATTAAAGAGGATGAAACTGTACAGGAGGTTCTTAGTACCCCTGATAGTTTTAATCACTTATATAGTGAGTATGTTTATCAGATAGAAAAGAGTTTAAACTGTTATAAGTGTAATTGTGATATGAGTAAAGAAGTAAATATAGACATATCTAATTTTCAAATCCGTCCAATAGAAGAAAAGGATTATTGTATTTGTGCCACAATAATTAATGAAAGATTAAATAAAGATTATGACGTATTTGCAATAAGAAATCCGGAATATTATAAAAATCTTACGGCTGAATACAGAAGCGATGGTGGAGATCTTAAAATTCTTACTTATAAAGACCAGATAATTGATGTTCTACCTATGAATTCTGAAACACCTTCCGGTATAGGTACAGATACTAAGTCACATCCTAAGATTATGGTACGAATAACTAATTTGAAATATCTTTTTTTATGTTTAAAAACTAGTGAGGATATTTCTGTAACCTTATCTATAAAAGATGATATTATTGAAGAAAATAATAAAGTTTATTCAATAATGGCAAAGAAAAATTTAAGCTTAAATATTGGAGTTTCTAATAAAAAAGAATGTGAAGAAGTCATTACTATTGAAGCATTAGAAGACTTCCTTTTTTCTGTAAAGGATATAGATGAGATAAGAAAATATAAAGATGTAAGGCTTAGTGATAAGGCTTGTATAGAGCTAAATAAAATAATAAGAATGAAGAATATATATTTAAACGAAATTGTGTAAAGAGTAGGTAGATGCTTATGGGGTTTATTAAATTTGTAAAAGAAGAACTGCAGGTTATTAAAGAGAGAGATCCGGCAATTAAAACAAATATGGAGGTTTTTTTATATCCGAGCTTTAAGGCTATTATTTCGTATCGTATAGCTCATAAGTTTTATATGAAAAAACATTATTTCTTAGCCAGATGGATTTCTCAAAGAGCAGTTAGAAAAACCGGTATAGAAATTCATCCGGGTGCTAAGATTGGGAAAGGTTTATTTATTGACCATGGTAGTGGCGTTATAATTGGGGAAACTGCTATTTTAGGAGATAATATAACTTTATATCAAGGGGTTACTCTTGGGGGAACAGGAAAAGAAAGTGGAAAACGTCATCCTACTTTAAAAGATAACGTTATGGTTAGTGCAGGAGCAAAAGTAATAGGATCTTTTACAGTTGGAGAAAATTCTAAGATAGGAGCCGGTTCTGTAGTTATTCATCCGGTTCCACCAAATTCTACAGTTGTTGGTGTGCCTGGAAGAGTAGTAAGAAGAGATGACCAAAAACTACCTAGAAATACTATGGATCAAGTCCATTTACCTGACCCTATCAGTTATGAATTATGCAGATTACAATCTGATAATGTTAGATTGAAGAATAAATTAAAGACTATGGATGATAAATTAGCATCTATGTCAGAAGATATTAAACGAATTAATCATATTAGTTTAGGAAATGAAAATAATAATTATCAAAATGAAAGGTAAACTATGAAAATATATAATACACTATCAAAATCAAAAGAAGAATTTACACCTATTGAACCGGGAAAAGTTAGAATGTATGTATGTGGACCAACGGTTTATAATCTAATCCATATAGGTAATGCTCGTCCAATGATAGTATTTGATACTGTAAGACGTTATTTTGAGTATAAGGGTTATGATGTAAATTATGTTTCTAACTTTACAGATGTAGATGATAAAATTATAAAAAGAGCCATTGAAGAAGGAGTTACAGCTTCCGATATATCTACAAAATACATTGCAGAATGTAAAAAGGATATGGATGGAATGAATGTACTCCCTGCTACAACCACACCTCTTGCAACCGAAGAGATTGGGGGTATGATAAATATGATTCAAACCCTTATTGATAAGGGATATGCTTACGATAAGAATGGAACAGTATACTATAGAAGTAGAAAGTTTAAAGACTATGGAAAACTTTCTCATAAAAATCTTGATGATTTAAGAAGCGGTGAGAGAAACCTTTTAGTAAGCGGAAAAGATGAGAAAGAAGATCCTTTAGATTTTGTTTTATGGAAACCTAAAAAAGAGGGAGAACCTTCATGGCCATCACCTTGGGGAGATGGAAGACCGGGTTGGCATATTGAGTGTTCCGAAATGTCATGCAAATATCTTGGAACAGAAATTGACATTCATGCAGGTGGAGAAGATTTAGTTTTCCCACATCATGAAAATGAAATTGCTCAAAGTGAAGCTGCAAATGGCACTAATTTCGCTAGATATTGGATGCACAATGCATTTTTAAATATTGATAATGTTAAAATGAGTAAATCTCTTGGTAATTTCAAAACTGTTAGAGATATTAGCGAAAAGTATGATTTAGGAGTTCTTAGATTTTTTATGCTTAGTGCTCATTATAGAAGCCCATTGAACTTCACAGCTGAATTAATGGAAAGTTCTAAAAAATCTCTTGAAAGAATTAAAAATGCAGTTTCTAATTTAGATTTTTTAATGTCTAAAACAGATGTTAAGGATTTAACTGACAGTGAAAAAGAATTATTAGCTGAAACTGATAAATTTTTCCAAGACTTTGATAATGCTATGGATGATGACTTTAATACAGCAGATGCTGTAACAGCAATTTTTGAATTTGTTAAATTTGCAAATATTAATTCTGATGATTCAAAATCAAAAGAGTATTTAGAAGAATTGAAAAAGAAAATACTCACCTTAACAAATGTACTTGGACTTGTAGTTGAAGAAGAAAAAGATACTTTGGACGCTCATATAGAAGATTTAATAAAAGAAAGAACAGATGCAAAAAAAGCCAAAGATTTTTCAAAGGCGGACGAAATCAGAAATAAATTATTAGAAATGGGCATTGAAATCTCTGATACACGAGAAGGTGTAAAATGGAAGAGAATATAGTGAACGATAATTCTAAGGTAGAGGGAATAGAAGAAGAAAAATCACTACTAGAATTACCCAAAAGTGAAGATGAATGTATTAGTTTTGATAATATTTTAGATACTATAATTGGAAAAGATTTGGACTATAAGCTTATTTCACCGTTGGTGTTAGCATATATTGGTGATAGTATTTTTGATTTGCTAATTAAAGCTAAAATAATAGGTACTCCAATGTATCATGTTAATGACATTCACAAAACTGTAATTAAATTAGTTAATGCTCATTCTCAAAGTGAAATGATGCATAAAATACAAGAATTGCTTACAGATGAAGAAAGATCAGTATATAAAAGAGGACGTAATTCAAGAACAGTTACACCTGCTAAAAATCAAGGAATTACAGATTATAGAAGAGCTACGGGATTTGAAGCTTTATTTGGATATTTGTTTTTAAAAAAAAATTGGTCACGTATTCAGGAATTATTTGCAATATGTATGGCTGCTGAAAAGGAATAATATGGATAAAAAAGATGAAAACATACAATTAGAAAATTCTAATATTGTTGAAGGTAAAAATTCAGTACTGGAAGCTATTAGAGCAGGTGCTACAATTGATAAACTGTATGTTGCTGAAGGAAAAAGAAGTGAACACATTCAAGCTATAGTGGAGAAAGCCAAGAAGAATAATGTTTTAATTCAATTTGTTTCTAATGAAAGACTACTTCGTATGTCACCAACCGGTAAACCGGGAGGTGTTATTGCTAATCTAGCTGCCCATGATTATTCTACTGTAGAAGATATTCTTGAATTTGCAGAAAGTAAAAACGAATCTCCTTTCATAATTATTTTAGATGAAATTGAAGATCCTCATAATTTAGGTGCTATTATTAGAACAGCTAATTTAGTTGGAGCTCATGGGGTGATTATTCCTAAAAGAAGAGCTGCCACTTTAACATCAACTGTAGTTAAAGCTTCAGC
>JAISGP010000071.1 GCA_031263035.1 Lachnospiraceae bacterium
TGATAAAAATAATGTTTCTATGAGTGCCAGTGATATTCTATATTCTGGCTCTGAGGTTGCAAATATTTTAGACATTTCAAAGGAAGATATTACCTTAAGTAAAATAAGTGATGGAATAAATTCAATGCCGATAAAATTAAAAAAATCTATGATTAATAGAAGCGGATTGTTTATTCAAGACAATAATTCAGATAGTGAGATAGATAGTTCAAAAGTACAAATAGAAAATCTTGGTCACAGCTTTAATAGTGTTGGAGGAAAGATTTTATATATTGGTAAATTTCAGTATTCCTTGAATGGGATGATTTTACCTGTAGATATATATATTGCATTAGATGAGGATATTTTAACAGTTACAAGTTCAAATGATAGTAATACAGAAGCAGTAAAAAATACACTTAGTCAAAATATAGTAAAAAAGGAAAATGTAAATAATACACCACAAAGAAAAATACTTTTTAAAAATGTTAAAGAAAAGAATGCCCCATTAAAACAAGGATTAGGGAAAATAACAATTGGAGATATGAAAATATCTCTAAATAAAATAGGCTTTCCAAATTCTTTTAATATTAGAGTTGTTTTTAACTTTGCTTATATCGTTACAACATTTATAGGATTATGCTTTTTAATATATGCCATTATACTTCTTGTGTCTACGGGGTATATCATTAGGTGGAATAAAAGAAAGATGAATGAGGTTTTTGAAAGAACAGTTAATAGAATAAGAAATAATAGTTTTTAGTAACAATTAGAAATTTAATTTGAAAAAATGCTTGCAAGCGAAATTTTGAGTTTGAAACTCAATAAATTAAATAACTTTACATATATTATGAAAAAGTAAAAATAAAACAAGACAACAGAATGTTTTATTTTTACAAGTAATTTAGCTAAAACCATAGGTTTGAGCTAGTTAGTGTAGTCTAAAGATAGTTAAATAATTAAAGAATGAAAAGTATTGACACCATAATTTGTTTTGGTTGGATAAACATACTTTTTATTTAAATGTTTTAGGTTTAGCTATTTAAATTAGGCTATATAAATTCATGAAAGGAAGTAGTTATGAAAAGAAAGATAAAATTTAAAAGTCTTTTTAAAGACATGCTTGCATACATTTTAGCTATTACAACAATAGTTGGAACTATGAATTTCTCTGGATTTGGGGGAAGTAAGAAGGTATATGCTGATGCAGCAAGTACAGGTATAATGCAACCAGTTGCAGCAGGTACAGGGGATGGATTAGGAAATTATCAATTGCCTACCCTGTCACAAGCTATGAAAGGATTTGGAGCGACGTCTTAAAATTAATCAAGTGTTCTTCATTATCACCTGTCACAAGCTATGAAAGGATTTGGAGCGACGTCTTCAAATACTTATATGCCATATGCAAATGGAAATACAAGAATTACTCGTATACTTCGTAATGGTGTTGATATTCCACAGGCCCAATGGTTACAAGGTATGGGAACTAATGTTGCAGCGGGAAATAGTGATACAATATCATTTTATTTAAGTAATGCAGCAATTAATTTAAATGGAACAGATATACTAGACCTTAAGGTTGATATTAGTTTTTGTTATTCAGATGTAGCTGTTCAAACTGATCCAAGTCAAGGAGCAGAATATACTCAATTTGGCACTTATCTTCCTGAAGTTGGTATAAGTAAAACGGCTGCCGGTAATGGATGGTTGATAAATATGAGTGGATATATAAATTGTCAGAGACACTGGGTAACGTTGACAGCATATACTTCTGATGGTATTCAAAAAACAATAAATTGGGCACCAACTATGGTAGATTTAGATGTTTCAGAGGCAGCTATTTTTCAAAATTATGGTGCAGGCTTTGGAACATATTATAAGGTAGATGGTGGGAATTCTGGAGTTATTCAAACTAACGAGGGTACATTTAATTATTATTTGGCTAGTCATTCAGGAAGTCGTACAGGGACAACCTCATCTGACAAAGGAGGAATGATTGGATATTTCCGATATAATTCACCTACATTAAAGTATGTATATGCTTCAAATGCAAGTGTTGAAGGGTTAGTTGATTATCATCAAAATGGATATAGAGATGAAAACGGTAATATTTTACAGAATGGGTCATTTAGTTTAACAAATTATACAACTAGATCAACTAATAAAGCACCCCAAAAGTATTCACAAGGCTTCGTAGGAAGTTCATCTCTTTCTACAGTTACAACGCATTATATAAATAAAGCAACAAATGCTGAAATAGCTACTGCAGTAACTACGTCAGGTTATCCAACGGATGCTTATATTGCAAGTGCTAATCCAACTATTAATGGGTATTTATATAGTAGTGCAGATACAGCACCAAGTGTGTTCCCGGCGGAAGGTACTAATACAAGTTGGAATGTATATTATATTCCGGTTACTGCACAACCGGTAGTAAAAGGAACAGAGAATACATCAAATCCAAATCCACTTACATTAGTTGGTAATCCTATAACCAAAGATAGTATTCAATCTGGATATACAAGTTCAGGTGCAAATGTAACAGTTCCAAATGCTTTGCAAAAAGATGGAGATGGCAATTTGTATAAAGCTTGGACAGATGGCACTGGGTTAAAATTTAATATTCGAGGAAATTCGGCAGTAATTGATGTACCTTATCAAAAGTTAAGTGTTATAGCTGTTGATAAAAGTACAAATGAACAGATAAATGTTAATCCAGGTAGTATTACTAAAGTTGATGCCAGTGATTCTAATAAAGTAGATGTTAATACTCCTTCAGGTATGCAAAAAGATGGAACAATACTTTATTTGCCAGAAGCTTCAGGAGAAAACCCATATACACCTGATAGTAATGGTGTACTTAGAGTACCATTTGTAAAAGTTGGAATAAATGCTAGACCTGTTTTAAGTGGAACAGAGGACAAAACTTCACCTACAGTACTTGAATTAGTAAGTTGTAACCTTGTAGTTGCTAGTTATGATGAAACTAAAGGTAATGTTACAATACCAACTGGACCATATTTCGTGGATAAAGCTGGAAAAATTTATCAACCTACAACAGATGGTAAAAATCTTACAATTCACTTTAGTGGAACTACAGGAATGATTAATGTTCCATTTAAAGAATTAAGTATTCGTGCTGTTGATGAAAAAGATGCAGTAATAGACGGCATTAATCCAGGAACAATTAAAAATATTAACGATAAAGATAATAAATTAATTGATACTAATACATCTGCTAATGTTCAGAAGGATAGTGACGGAAAATATTGGATACCTAAAAAAGCAGGAGATCAAACATACAAGCCTGATGTAGATGGTGTAATTGACATTACTTTTATCCCAGTAACAGTAACTCCTGTTGACGAAGATGGAAATAAGTTAGATGGGGTTAATCCAGGTGGAGTTAAGGATACAAGTGAAGATAAAGTAATTATTGATGTACCTGATGGTCATCAAAAAGGCGATGATGGAAATCTCTATACACCTAAGCCAAATCAAGAAGACCCTGTAAAGCCAGATGATAAAGGAAATGTTAATATAGTATTTGTAAAGGCATCTATTGATGCACAACCTGTTTTATCTGGAACAGAAAATACAGATGATTTTGTTAAACTTGATTTAGATGATGTAATAAATAAGGATAGTGTTGCAAGTTATGACACGAAAAAAGGTACTGTTACAATGCCAAGTACTCCATTTGTAGTAGATAGTGATGGAAATATTTACAGACCTATGACAGATGGAAAAGATTTGCAAATAAATTATCGTGAAAATAATACAGTAGCTATGCTTGATGTTCCATTTGCAAAAATAAAAGTTATAGCAGTGGATAAAGAAGATAATGAAATCCACGTAAATCCAGGAACAATTGGAGGAGTAAATGCTGATGATAATTCATTAATTGATGTTAATACATCTTCTAATGTTCAAAAGGATGATGTTGGTGTATATTGGGTACCTATAAAAGCTGGATTATTATCATATAAACCTGTTGATGGAATTATAAAAATAGTTTTCCAAAAAGTAAATGTAAGACCTGTTGATCCAGATGATAATGTTATCCCTGATGTTGACCCAGGTCCAATTAAAGAAGTTGATCCAGATGATAAAGATAAGGTTGTTGTAGAGATACCACCAGAGCCTCAAGAAGTTCCAAGTGGGGATATCTACACACCAGTACCAGATCAAGATCCATCTATAAAACCTGATAAAGATGGAAATGTAGATATAGTCTTTATTAAATCAACTATTGATGCTCAGGCAGTTTTATATGGAACACAAAACACAGATGATTTTGTTAAACTTGATTTAGATGATATAATTAATAAAGACAAAATCACAGCTCATGACACTAAGGTTGGTACCGTAACAATGCCAACAACTCCATTTGTAGTGGATAAAGATGGAAATATTTATAGAGCTATGACAGATGGAAAAGATTTGCAAATAAATTATAGAGATAATTACTCTATAGCAATGCTTGATGTACCTTTTGAAAAAATCACTATTATTGCAATTGACCAATTGGGAAATAAATTACCAGAAATTGATCCGGGTACTATGACAGGTGTTGATAAGGCTGATAATACCAGAGTAGATGTAACTACTTATAATAAGGATCAGCAGGATCTTGAAGGAAATACTTGGAGACCAATGATACCTGGTATGGCAAATTATCTCCCAGATGAAGATGGAGTTATAAAAGTTCCATTCTATCAGATTAGTACTCCTTCTGATAATAACCCACCGGTTGTAAATACTACTGATGACAATGATAAAAATAACACTGGTGACAAAGGTAATACATCAGGAAATGGTGGTAATAATGGTGGTAATATTATAAGCGGTAAAGTATTCCCAAAAACTTCTGATACTGCAAATGTTGCCTTATTTGGAACTTTAGGTGGAGTAGCATTACTTCTTGCTATTGCTTTAATGCTTAAAAAGAGAAAGAATAAATAAAATAAGTAGTGAGAAAACCTCAAAGTTTTTTGGGGTTTTCATTGTTGTTTGAAGAGGGATTGGTATGAGAAAAAACAGAGTAAATTATAATATTTATAAGGTTATAGGATTAGTGGGTCATATAATGGTTTTTTCTGCCATTTGTATTTTGGGGACTTTCATTTGCAATAAAGAAAGTAATGTAAAGGCATATGGAATATCACCTTATATTTCTGGATGTAGCTTTGTTATTGGAGATAATGAAAGTGTTTTGACTAAAGATGAGCTACTTTATAGAAGTGGAATTTCAGCCAAAGATTTGGAAAAAAATGGAATAAATAAAGATGATATTATTGTAGATAAAAATGAATTGGCTAAATTAAATCATGGTATTTTAAGTAAAGCTTCCGGTGAATTTCATATTAATCTTGCTATAGATGAAAGCAGCAGCATTTTTAGTAACTCGGTTTTATATTCCTATAATTATTATGTTTTAAGTAGACTTAAGCATCTAAATAATCCTTCCATTTTTTATGAAGAGAACGAAAGTCAATCTAGTGTAATAGGAAGTTCAAATTTTTATGAAGAGAATGAAAATCAGTCTAGTAATATAGGAATTGCAAATAAAAAACTTCAAAATATTAACAATGTTGCAAATACAGTTGTAAGTCTTACTGTGTATTTACGTCAAAATGCTAGTGGAGCTTTTCCTAAATATAATAAGGAAAAAACCTCAAGAAAAATCACCAACGGTACTATAGGAGGAAATGATGTTACTATTACAGGTGAGGAGTATTTAACTGATATAAAAGCAAAAAGCTTAGCAAAAATTGTGGCATTAAATAGATATGGCACCAAGTATGATAGCTCTGAGATTATTGTAAATGAAGATCAACTTAAGGTGATAAACCAAACCATTAAATCAAAAGAAAGTAAAAAACTTCCCTTGATTTTTGAAACTCCAAAAGGTGAGAGGATAATGGTGAAAGTGGAAGTGAGGTAATACATTAATCAAAGGATGTAATGTAGGGGTGAAATGTTGATTTTTTTATATGAAAATGTTAAAATTTCATTAAATATATGAATTTTATAAAGAGATAGTATTTGAGGGATATTGTGGGGTATTAAATGAATAAAAAGGGTAAGGGCTATGTGATAGGTTTTTATAACCATGCTAATTTTGTTACAGTTTTTGGTTTGCTTTTAGCACTGACATCTTGTGTTTGTGCTTTTTATGGCATGAACATTGCTATTATTATGACATTTTTTATTGGCTCTGGTTTATGTGATTTATTTGATGGTGTAATTGCCAGAAAACTTAAAAGATCGGATGACGAAAAGGCTTTTGGAGTGGAACTGGATAGTTTATGTGATTGTGTTTCTTTTGGAGTGGCACCATGTTTACTATCTTTTTTTATAACAAATTCTGCCCAGATAAGTTTTAGGTTTGATTTAATTATTTATGCTTTTATATTGTTTGTACTGTTGTACGTTTAGGTTATTTTAATGCTGTAACAGCAGGTAAAGAAGAAGGCTTTATTGGTGTACCGGTAACATATTCTGCTCTATTTTTTTCAATTCTTGTGTTTATTCTAACGTTTTTCTCACCTGTTAATTTAAATATATTTGTGGTGATTTTTTCCATTTATTTTATAATAATGGGCGTTCTTTTTATAATAAAAATTAAAATACCAAAGCCTAAGGGTATATGGTATATAATCTTTCCCTTGATAGCTTTATTTCTTCTTGTAGGATTTTGGGTTAAGGAGATTTGCTTATGATTTATGATAGAAAAAATAAGTTATATTATGAGGAGGAAACTTTCCATCCTCATTTGACTAAATTCCTTTATAATACTGTGCCGGGAGGAGTGTTACGTTATATTGCTTCAAGAAAAGCTTTTAGTTTCATTTATGGGCTATTTCAAAAAAGGTTTACCAGTACACTGGGAGGTGTAATCACTGAAACCGGTGGGATGCTATCTCATGCTGCGGTTGTATCTAGAGAATATGGAATTCCATGTATTCTTGTTGTAAAAGATGCAACTACTATAATTAAAGATGGAGATATTTTGGTAATGGATTGTAGTACCGGTAAGATTACAGTTGAACAATAAAGAAAGTTATTGTAAAAGTAAAATTTAATTATTATGATTGTATCCGGAAGTTACTTTTACACTTTAAAGAAGTTTAATGCTTATGTTTTATTTCTGATAAAATGTAAATAATTTTGATTATCATTGTTATGAATGATATAATAAGCCTTTAAATCGGAAGGAAAATTTAATTAAAAAGTAAAAAAATGTGGGGGTGATACCGATGAACACGGGAAGAAACTTGACCTTACTTACTGATTTATATGAATTGACTATGATGCAAGGTTATTATGAAAGAGGTCAAAACGAAAGAGTAATTTTTGACGTTTTCTACAGACAGAATCCAATGGATGGTGGCTATTCTATAATGGCAGGTTTGGATCAGGTTATAGATTACATTAAGAACCTTCATTTTACTTATGAAGATGTAGATTATTTAAGAAGTTTAGGAATATTCAAAGATGATTTTCTTCATTAT
>JAISGP010000106.1 GCA_031263035.1 Lachnospiraceae bacterium
GAAAAAAATCCTCACCCAATGATGAATTCTCCTAAAGAAGCATTAAAACAAAAAGAATTAATGAATATGGAATTAGCATTTAATCTTTTGCCTTATGAGCTTATTCCCTTTGATTTTGATACATATTTTAATTCAGAAATGAAGAATGAAAGTGTAGTTACTAATCTAGAAACAGGTGAAGCTCAGTATTTGGATGAAAGAGAGGATGGAGATAGACTTCTTGATATTGTAAGAGCAAGTTGCTCTATTCCATTTGCATCTAAGATTGCATATGTAGATGATATTCCTTATCTTGATGGTGGAGTTGCAGATTCAATTCCAATAAAGCGAGCTTTAGAGCTTCCCAATGAGAAGATTGTAGTAATTAGAACAAGGGGTAAAGATTATAGAAAATCGCCTGTTTCCAGAGGAATGGTGGCTCTCTATAAAAAAGTATATAAAAACTATCCTAAAGCTGTAAAAACTATGGCATTTAGAAATAAAGTCTATAATGAACAGGTAGAGTTTTTAGATGAAATTGAAAAAGAAGGAAAAGCCTTTGTGATTAATCCTATGATTAAAGAGCCTAGTAGAATGGAAAAAGATGCGGATAAGTTAATTAATTTCTATGAGCATGGCTATGATACTATGAGATATAAACTAGATGAAATGATGAAATATATTGAGGGGTAAAAATGACAGTTAAAGAAGTATATAATTATTATAAAGATAAAGAACAGTATCCTTGCCAACTAACAGAGGAATTAATTAAAGCAGGTTATCAGCAACCTAATGGCGGATATATTAGTTATGCTTTAGAAAATGAAATGGAAGTTAATTATAAAAAATCTGTACCTAATCAATGGTGGCATTTAATAAAATCATATTGTGGCAGAACGAATATGAATAAAAACTTTCCTAAGAGTATTCAGTGTGGAGAATTAATCTTTTGGATGGCTGAAGTTTCAGAGTGTGTAGACAGAAAAAAACTTAATGATTTGAAAAATAGAATAATAGAAAATGCTAAGAAAGATAAGAATGGTATAATTAAGGATAGAAATAAATGGAATAGAGAAATATTGAATTTATGTCAAGATGCAATATATAAATATATAGAAAATTATGCTATAATACATTAGTTATTTTGATAGAAGAAAGAGGATATGTAAGATGAGTAAAGTTAGAACTAGATTTGCACCAAGCCCAACTGGACGTATGCATGTAGGTAATCTTAGAACTGCCCTATATGCATATTTAATTGCGAAACATGAAGATGGAGATTTTATGCTTCGTATAGAGGATACAGATCAAGAAAGATTTGTAGAGGGAGCATTAGATATAATATATCGTACACTTAAAGAAACAGGTCTTGAACATGATGAAGGACCTGATAAAGATGGTGGTTACGGTCCATATGTTCAAAGCGAACGATTAAAAACTGGAATATATATGAAGTATGCAAAAGAACTAATTGAAAAAGGTCATGCATATTATTGTTTCTGTACCAAAGAAAGATTAGAATCTCTTAATTCAGAAACTCTTCCTGACGGTTCTGAGATTGTTAAGTATGATAAGCATTGCCTATATCTTTCAAAAGAGGAGATAGAAGCTAATTTGGCAGCAGGTATGCCTTATGTAATTCGTGTAAATATGCCTCTTGAAGGTGAAACCACATTTCAAGATGAGATTTATGGAGAAATTACAGTGCCAAATGCTGAACTTGATGATATGATTTTAATTAAATCTGACGGTTATCCAACATATAATTTTGCAAATGTAATCGATGACCATACAATGAATATTACTCATGTAGTTCGTGGTAGTGAATACTTAAGCTCTGCACCAAAATACAACAAATTATATGAGTTCTTTGGTTGGGAGCCACCAATATATGTTCACTGTCCACTTATTACAGATGAAAATCATAAAAAACTTAGCAAACGTTGTGGACATTCTTCTTATGAAGATTTAATTGAACAAGGATTTTTGAAAGATGCAGTTATTAACTTTGTTGCACTTTTAGGTTGGAGTCCAGAAAGTAATGAAGAGATTTTTTCACTTCCGGAACTTGTTAAAGAATTTGATTATCATCGAATGAGTAAACATCCAGCTGTTTTTGATTTTACTAAGTTAAAATGGATGAATGGTGAATATTTCAAAAAGATGAGTGATGAAGAATTTTACCAAAATGCGAAACCTTATCTAGATAAAGTAATTAAAGGCTCTGCTGATAAAGAAAAAATAGCTAAAATGATAAGAACTCGTATTGAAATCTATCCGGATATTATGGATATGGCAGCTTTCTTTGAAGAAGTTCCGGAGTATGATGTAAGTCTTTACAGTCATAAAAAGATGAAGACTAATCCTGAAAATTCTCTTACACTACTTGAAGAGGTGCTTCCAGTATTAGAAAACATCACGGATTATAGTAACGATAATTTATTTGCAGAACTAAAAGAATTTGCAAATGAAAAAGAATATAAAGTTGGTTTCGTTATGTGGCCAATTAGAACAGCCCTTTCTGGACTTGCCAATACACCAGGTGGTGCAACAGAACTTATGGAAGCTCTAGGTAAAGATGAAAGTATAAAGAGAATTAAGGCTGGTATAGAGAAATTAAAATAGACAAAGTAAGTTTATATTGAAACATAAATGTTTAAGCTGTGTTGTTATATAACGTAAATACAACAGTTGATGATAAAAGAATATCATGTGTTTAAAAAAAATAATCATTTAGAATATTATTTTCGAGGTTAATATGCCTTTAAATTCTAAGCAATATCAAGCAGTCATGTGGGGCTCTGGTCCCTGCATGGTGCTTGCTCCGCCCGGATCTGGGAAAACATTAGCACTGACAAAACGAATTGAATATTTAATAAAAAAAGGTGGGGTGGATCCATCTCTTATTTGCGTGCTAACTTATACGAAAAATGCTGCAAATGAAATGAAAGATAGATTTAATTATTATACAAATAATAAGTATAAGAATGTAACTATTGGAACATTTCATTCGGTATTTTTTAGAGTGCTACGAGAAGAAGGGGTACTTGATGGCGTAAAAGTACTAGGAGAAGGAGAAAGGGAGAAGATTGTAAAGGATATTGTGATTGCAATTTTAAAACAAAAGAATAAAGAATGTAGTAATGTAAGAAAAGAAATTGTTAATAATATAAATTACGATTATATAGATTTTAAAAGCATAGCAGATGAAATCTCAAAAGTAAAAAATTTAAGGAAAAATATTAAAGAGTATGAGCCGAATTCTATAGAAAAAGACATATTTGATAAGGTATATTTATTCTATGATAAGTATAAGCAAGATAATAAGTATATAGATTTTGATGATATGCTAACATTAATATATGAGAAATTATGTTCAGATAAAAATCTTTTACAGAATATGAGAAAAAGATTTCAATACTTTATGATTGACGAGTTTCAAGATATAAATCTTCTTCAATATGAAATTATAAAATTACTTGTAAAGCCTTTAAATAATATATTTATAGTAGGTGATGATGATCAAAGTATATATGGATTTAGAGGGGCAAGTCCAAATATAATGCAGTCGTTTAAAAAGGATTTTAGGAAAACCAAAATAATTATTTTTGATACGAGTTATAGATTTGGAGAAGATATAGTGGGTGTTTCTAAAAAACTTATTAGAAATAACACTGTAAGATTTGATAAGAATTATAAAGGAAAAAACATTTGCAGCAGTATTCATGTTCAGGAAACTGAAGATAAAGTAGATGAAAGCAAGTATATTTGCGATTTAATACAATATTTGAAAAAAAGTGGGGGAAAATACAAAGACATATGTGTATTATGTAGAACTTTAAGAAGTTCTAAAAATATCTTAGCAGAGATGAAAAAGAGGAATATTCCATATGTGATTTCTCATAAAGATGCATTAAATGAAAATGAGGCTCATGGAGTA
>JAISGP010000120.1 GCA_031263035.1 Lachnospiraceae bacterium
TATCATGCAATAACTCTAAATGGTGGGATACGTTTAAGAGATAGTGCTGATCCAACTTCGATTTACTATAGTTACGGTTCATTAACTTTAACTCAGAAAAAACAATACATACCATCCAATATCCTTGAAGGATACAAGACTAGCGGTGAAGAACTTTATAATAGTCTAACCACCCAGATTAATGCAATTGAAGCTACAATCGGTTCTGATGACACGTCAGACTCATTACTTAATCTAGTTTCAAATATTTCTAATCCAACAGAAATAGAAACAAGAATGGGAGATATTCTAACTTGGTATGATACTACCTTAAATGCTTTAAATGAACAGTATAATACTTGGGCGAAAAACCCGACATTAACTGCAAGCATAAAACCATATGACGAGAAAACAGATGGGGAACTTTCTCTTTACTATGATAAAGATGGAAGTAGCAAATTAGTAAAAGATTTTACAGAATTCTTTAATTCAACTAATGAACAAGCCACCACGACAAAGGCAGCAGCTAAGAAAATTGGGGATTTATCTAAGAGTTTTGCAAATCTTCAAAAAGAAACTAAAAACGTTCAAGATGCTACTAAGAAAACCCTAAATGATACCAATAGTTTAGTATCTAAAGTGAGTAAAGATGTTAAAGATAATGATGGGTATTCGAAAAACTTTAGTCAAGTTATGAAGAATTCTCATATAGGTGGTGCAGATAACCCGGCAGTATTTAATTTCCTATCTAATCCAGTTGGCTTAGTTGGAGGACTTGATGAAGAGACCAGCGTTTCTGTTATTCCATATTTAATGACTATTATAGGAATGATGGTAACGGTATTTGCAGCCTTTGTAATAAAAGCAGGAGATAAAAAGCGAAAAGACTTACGTTCAGTGGGATATTTTGAAAGGTCCATATTCTGGAAAAATATGCCAACTAGTATGAAAGCCATAGCCTCTTCCGTAGTACTTTCTATAGCTGTAGGAATTATAAGCCAACTTGTAATTCATTCAAAAGAATATATACAGTGGGTTTTATATACAGTACTAGCAATAAGTGGAATGATTTTGATTGCCACCTACTTAATTAGGCAAATTACTAAATTATCTGGGTATATTATTGGTGTGATTATTGGAATTTATCTTCTTCTTGCACCTGTTACAGGTCAGATTATTGAAAGTCACACACCGGTAAGTGTACTTTATAGAATATCTCCACTTCAGAATATTGAAAATGGTTACAGAGCAATATACAGTGGATTATCAGTAGGTTTTATAAGCTATGCAGTAATGATATTAATAGTTGTTGCAGGAATTGTTCTTAATCTTGTTGTTAAAAAAACGGAGGTTTAAGATATGAAGAAAAAAATGACTGTACTTTTTTTAGTAATTATATCCATGTTAATTTTTCCTACCTCATTTGCAAATGCAGGAGATGGGAAATTAGTTATAAATGATGAGAAAATCTTAGACAAGAATAAAGTAAGTGATGAGGTTACCAGTTCTATTGGATATAAGATGAATCCAAATCTTTTTCTTGAAGAACAGACGAAGAATGAAAAGACTTTAAAGAAAAAAGAAAAAGAAGAGATTAATAAGGCAAATGCGGAAAACTTTATTAAGAAAGAACCTGAAAGTGCCGATATTACGGCTTCGGTAAAAGATAAATTATTTACAAAGGAATTAAATACTAATACTGTTTCAAGTAGTACAGGCACAGAAGAAAAACAAGAAATATCATTTGCAACATGGATTGTAATATATGTTATCTGCGGTGTACTGGTGATAGGTTTAGGAATATATTTAGGTGTTAAATTTTCAAGGAGAAAGAGTAAAAAAAGTTACTAAGGGAGGACAAAATAATGGCAAAAGCGGGAGAAGTAAATATTACTTTAATACACAAGAATAAGGTTATGGATTTAAGAATTCCATTAAATATTACATTGAATAGGTTTGAGGAATTAGTTGCGGAAGTTTATAGGGAGAAACACATTGAATTAGAAAAGGGTTTCACCATTAAGATAACTAATAAAAGAATAAATATAGAACATGATAGACTTTTAAGTGACTTTCCAATTAGTGATGGAGATACATTTTTGGTGGAATAAAAATATAAAGATTTTTATTGTGAAAATCATATTATTAGTTTTATTGATTTTAAGTAAAGTAGATGGGTGTATAAATATCTAATGGCTTGAATGGGTTAGATTTTTAATAAAAGTAGTTTTATAAAATGAAATTGTCAAAAAAATAATAAATTATAAAGGTGGGAAAGAATTATGAGCATGATTTCAGATGGATATAATGAGATAGATTTCGGGGTAGAAAAAGAAGGAATAGTAGTACATTTGCTAAGTAATCAATTTAGTGAAAAGAACTTAGAACTATTGCCTGAGTTTTTAGAGGGAAAATCAGGATTTTTAGGTGGCACCTATGAAAAAGAAGATAAAAAATTAAAACTTGAATTTAAATTTCCGGAAAATTCCAGGAGACTTGTAAATGTCATTGGAAGAATGTCGGAGCTTGAAAGGTTAGAGGTTGCAGCTACATTTGGAAGCATATTTAAGCAAGATAATTCACTTGCCCATCCATTTATTCATCCTGAAAATATAGTTTTAGTTGGTAAAAAGGTATTTTTAGCTTACCGAGGAGTAAGTGAAATAATAGAACCTAAAAATGTAGATGGTGAGATGCTTTTAAAATGGTATAAAGCTATGGTTATCTATATGGTCAATCCTAGTTTAGATTATTCTAAATTAGTTGGTGGCTCACTATCTATGAGAGATAAATTTAGTAAAAAAATATATGAAGCAACATCTATATCAGAAGTAGAAAAATTGGTATCAGAACAGTACCAAGGTGCTTTAAATATTAAAAATAGAACTGAAAAATCAGTAAAAAGAAGTAGATATAATTTATTTAAATGGGGATTTTTCGCATTAGTAGTAGTGGCAGTATCTGTAGGGGTGGTAGCCGGTATAACATTTAGCAAAACCCTACCTTTGAAAAACAGAATAATTGAAAGTAGTGGAGCCTTTGTTTCTGATGATTATGGTAAAGCAACAGATGCCCTAAAAGATGATGCACCGGAGAAATTACCAACTTCTGCCCTTTATATCCTAGCAAATAGTTATATTCATCTTGATAATTTGACCACAGAACAAAAAGATGCAGTCCTTAAAAATATTTCTCAAAATACAGATAAAAATACTCTTCTTTATTGGATATATCTTGGAAGAGGTGATTTAGAAAAAGCAAAGGATTTAGCCGAGAACGTTGGAGATAATCAACTTATTCTTCATGCCTATATGAAACTTTATGATGCAACTAAGGACAATGTAAATATGAAGGGTAGTACAAAACAGAAACTTCTAAGTGATTATGAGAAAAATATAAAAGATTTAACTAAGAAACTGGAGGGTAAGACTGATGAAGCAGAGTAGTGAGAGAAAATACACAGGTAAAATTACAACTCTTCTACCGGGAGAGCAGATTACTCTTGGAGATGGTGAAGATTTTGACATAAAAATAAGTGGAGCTTCTATAGCTATTTTTACCTCTGTTTTTTCTAAGGAAGAAGAGCTTTTAGGCTATAAAATCCACTTTGTAGCAAATGGTGATGAAATCAAGTTAAACGGGAAAGCCTTAGTCTGTAAAGAATTAGAAAGATTGGAAACCAAATTTGTTTTTGGAGATATTCTAGAAATTAATGGATTAACTATAGAGTATAGAAGACATGGATTTATTCTTTCCTCTGAAAAAGTATTCGGTTTAAATATAGAGAAATTACTTCCCGTTGATTTAAAGGAAGAATTCCCTGTAGATTTCCCGGAGTATCGAAGAAGCCCTAGAATTATCTATCATCTCCCTGATGACCAAGTAAAGATAACCACTCCAGAAGCTAAGCCAACAGTTCCTAAAAATGAATGGGTTAAGACAGTGCTTCCTCCAATTCTTATGATTGCCATGAGTTTTGCCATGAGTATGTTATCAGGTGGC
>JAISGP010000137.1 GCA_031263035.1 Lachnospiraceae bacterium
ACGAGCCTGCTTTAAAAATCCGCCTATAATCCTAAGTAACGTAGTTTTACCACTACCATTTCCACCAATTATAATACTAATTTGCCCTTTTTTAATATCAAATGACAAATCTCTAAGAATGAATTTATCGAACTTGTTGTATCTAAACCATAAATTTTTAATCTGGACTATATTTTCTGCTTCATTATTCTTTTTGTCATTCTTTTCTTCTTTATAATTCGCAATTTCCTTTAAATAGTAATCCTTAAACTCTAAAATATCCTCATAAACCGCAAGCCTTCCATCGTTAAGATAAAAAACCTTATTTGCAAATGGGATTACCTCCATACTTAAATGAGAAGCAATTATAATTGTAGTTCCAAAATCCTTATTTATATCCTTTAAAATATTATACAAACGCCTTCTAGCTGCTGGATAAAGTGCTCCATCTGGAGAATCTAAAATCAAAACCTTAGGCTTCATAGCCATTACAGAAGCGATATTGATTATCTGCTTTTGACCGGAAGATAAAGTATCCATCTTTCTATCAAGCCATGTTTCAATATCAAAATAATTACAAATATAAAAAAGCCTTCTACGTATCTCGTCAGTAGACAACCCAAGATTTTCTAAACCAAAAGCTAATTCCCCTCTAACCGTATCATTTACAATCTGATCATCAATATCCGAAAAAACAAATCCAATATCCTGTCCACCTAAGTCTCCTAAATCAATACTTCCCGTAGTCTCACCTTTCGGTCTAATCTCCTCCTTAAAACATTTCAAAAGAGTAGTCTTACCCCCTCCACTAGAACCAGCCAACAAAATAAAATCCCCCGGGCACACAGAAAAAGATACATCCTTCAAGATGCACCTATCCATATCCTTATATTTGAAACTAAAATTTTCAAATTTAATATTCATATTAATCCTTATTATTATATTTACTTTAAACACTCTCAAAAAACACTGTATTATAATTATATTAAAAGATAAATAAATAGTTGAAAAAAAGCATTTGCGAGCTTTTGAAACTATTTATTTATTCTTTTATTTGATAATTGAAAAGGGAAGTATCGAATAAACAGTCACAAAAATCAAAAAAACACCATTTAGTTTTAACCCAGCATACCTTATATCAGGAATAAACCCTGTATTCATATTGATAATCACCGTAGAAACTACCATTCCTATAACTAAAACTAAAATCAACAACATATAAATCCAGTCCATCCCTGTAAACTTATATAATCTATATACTGTTTTTTCTTCCCTTTCATATCCTCTTGTTCTCATACTATCAGTTTTCTGGACCGTACTTTCAATGCTCCATTCCATCAAAATAGTCAAGTTATTTAATGCTTTAGCAATTTTATTCTTTCTTCCCCTTTGTTCATCTCCCCCATTAACCTCAGAAATAATTCTAATCCTCTTCTTCATTTCTGGCAAAGTATTTAAAATCAAAATTATACTTCTTGATAATTTAGGAGAAAATCCTCTCATAATATATAAAAGTTTTTCATTAGTTACATAAACATTAAAAATCTGAAACCAAAGCAATACTGAAATTAGCATTAAACCATTTGAAATACCATATAACAAAGATTGTAAAGTAACCTGAAAACTAACTATACTTTTATTTGCAAATAAAATAATATCTCCCTTTTGATTTACAATTAAATTAAATACTATCACTAATCCAAACATAATAATTAAGTATCTTATGCTCTTTAGCAAATGAATAAAGCCAAAAAAATATATTTCCGTAAGTATACCTAAAACCACCATTATAGCCAAAATAAAAATAGAATTAGTACACATGGAAAGAATAGGAGGAAATATCCCATATAATAGCAATACATAAGGATGAAAAGTTAAAAATAACGAATCCTGTCTCATAGATCAAATCTCTCTCTTAATCGAGTTAATTTCTTTTCCCACAAATATAGTAAAATCCCTAAAAAGATGGTGGTTGATATGGCATTTGCCAAATCAAAACCAAGACTTGTTACACAACTTCCAATATATCCAAATATTGAGAAAGGATGTATGTACATGATTGTGTACTGGAGATTCATAAACCATCCTGCAAGAAAAGGTAGGATAAACCCAAGGATACAAGAAAGAATAACGTTTCTTTCTTTATAAGGTTTAAACCTAATTCCGGCAATATAACCCATAATTCCCCAAGCTACCATTTGCCAAGGTGTCCAAGCTCCCTGCCCTAATACCATGTTGCTAACAAGGGCAGTAAGTACTCCAGTCATGTATCCTGCGTTTTTACCAAAAACCATTCCTGTTATGATAATAATTGCATAAGTAGGTTTAAAATTAGGGATGATCACAAAAAACCAACGTGCTGCGATAGCCAAAGATGCCATTACTACAATTCCTACTATCTTTGACAAACCTCTGTCTTTTCTTTCAAAAGTAATTACAAAAGGCACTATAGATAAAAGTAGTAATACTGTTATAACTAAAGGTAAAAATGGAATATTAAATATAGTTAATATTATTAATATAATAGGTGTAAATACAATATCTAGCAAAAATATAATCTTAGTCTTCTTCATCTTTAATTACCTGGCTTTTTTCTTCCATTCTTATCTGTTCAAGTCTTTTTATTCTTTCAGAAAGACCATTTGCAGTTAAATATTTATATACAGCCTTTGGTACATACTCTTCCCAAGGCTCATCTAAAGCAATAAGTCTTCTAACTTTTTCCCCAGTAATGCCTTTTTCTTCTGAACTTTTTCTGGAAAAAACTTCAACATCAAGACCCAAACTCTTTAATATCGCAAATTTTTCCTCATCCCACATATCAAAAATATTCATATAATATTTTCCATTCTTAGGTGCATAAGAAAGAATGTACTCCGGAGTATTTATTGGAAATGGAATAATCTCATATTTATCTAAAGGCACATTAAACTCTTTCATACCTAAATGAATCATTTGAACTCTTTCATAATAAGTCAAAGGATTATAAGCCTTTGTTGAACGATTAAGGTCATATTGACTTAAATGAGTATGTAAGCTATCTGGATTAGTTATTCCAATTAGTAACTTATCACATCTCATCTTAGCTGCTAAAATATATTCCATATGTTTCAAATGTAACACCTGAAAGCGTGCATTTACTACTCCTATCTTATCCATACTCTATTCCCTCTTCCTAAAAAGTTATATGTTTATAAGTTCACTGTTATTTTAACGAAATTCTAAGAATAATACAACAATATTCAAGTATTCCCCATTTAAATATTTTATGTCTAACCTATTACTAAAAAACCTATCACTTTTTATCAAATAAATTTTTCGCTTAAAAACATACGACAATACTATAATTTTTCATTAATCACTATTTTTTTTGATTAACTTATTAGTATATACTATGCTACAATTTTCAAATATACTTTTTGGACAACCTTAAATAATTGTTATACAAAAATACAATAAAAAAGAAGCTAGATAAAAATCTAGCCTCAAAATATTATAATACGTTATACATTATTTAGCATATGTATTAATCATTTCTAATAATTCTTCTTTGTTCTTAGCTCCAATTTCTTTATGAACTATCTCTCCGTCCTTAAATATAGCAAGAGTTGGGATTGTCATAACTTTATATCTACGAGCAAGTTCCATTTGTTCATCTACATTAACCTTAGCAATTTTACATTTGGTGGCAACTGAACTGTCTTCAGCAAGTTCTTCAATAATAGGTAAAACCATCTGACAAGGTCCACACCAAGTTGCCCAGAAATCTACTAAAACTGGCTTCTCTGATTGTAAAACTTCTACTTCGAAATTAACTTTACTTAGCTGTAATGCCATAATGATACCTCCAATCTTATTATGTTCTTTAAATCTTTATAGTATCAATTGTATACTAAAAATGTTAAAAATAATAGTCCAATACTTTAAAAATAATGCACTTTAAATTTCAAATAATCTTTATTTTAATTAAATCCAATCCTAGAACGAGCTACAAGATAAACTGTAGTAGTAATAAATCGTCCTGTTTTACCTGGTAGGTTAATAAGATTACCTAATAATTTACCATATCTAATCTTATGATAGGTCTTTTTATCTCTTTTTTTGAGATACTCCCAAAGTTCCTTTTTCTTATGGAGATTTTCTGTTTTTTTAGATCTAATTAGAAGTATAGAACTAACTGTCATCATAATTGTAAGATAATTTCTCATATAATCTCTACGTTTTTTACAAGAAACTTTCTTTAAGTCATACATATCAATCATAGATTTAGTAACAAAAATCTGCTGATCAACTCTTTTAATCATAACACTTTCATTTACACTTTGATCTTCTCTACCAATGTAATATCTATATAAATCTACATTCATATAATACATAGTATTTACATAAGGTAATGGATAATATACATAAATATTATCTACATAAAATGTATGTTTTGGAAGAGTTAACTGGATTAATTGTAATAAATTAGTTCTATATATTACTGAATGCATCAGAATATACTGATCAACCTTAAACTTCTTTATATCATCCCAAGTAAAAATCTCTTCTTCCGGAAAAACATTTTCATAACTGACTACTTTTTTATGATCTGCACCTTCTTTTTCGTATACATAATTGCAAATCATCATATCAACTTCAGTATCCATATCTTCTAACTTTTTAATATTAGAAATCACCTTACATAAGGAATCTTTATCAATCCAATCATCACTATCAACTACTTTAAAATATTTACCTGTAGCTTCATGAAGTCCTGCTGTAACAGCATCGCCGTGACCGCCATTTTTCTTATCAATCACTTTAACAATACTAGGATACTTGTCTTGATATTCGTGGGCAATATCTGATGTACTATCTTTAGAACCATCATTTACAACTATTATTTCCCCGTCTTCCCCTGCCACTAAAACGGACTCAATAGCATGTCTCATATAGCTTTCTGAATTATAACTTGGTATAACAAATGTAATATACTTCATACTCTTTTCCTTCTTTATTTTTTCACACTTAGTATAAATCATTAACCTAGGTTTTTAAAGGTTTATTATTTGAAAAACCTGTGAATACAAAAGGATTATACCTTCACTTTTTATTCACTCTTCATTATTAAAATCTTCACTGTGGTTACAAGTTTTAATCACATTAAAACGGTATTATATCACTATCAAAAGGAAATGAAAGAGCTACTTCATATAAAGAAGCCATTCTTTTCTGAGTAGATTTAAATAGCCGTTATCTTTGTAGTAACAACTACAATTTTTGAATAAACTTTTTCATACTACCTGCCGGAGATCCCCCATCTCCGGCATCCTCCCTAAAAAAAGTAGTTTATAAGACTACATATTATAAATAGCCCCCAAAAATGGGAGCTATTTTTTTAATGTTAGCCTCTTAAGTTCAACTCTAAAACAATTTCTTTATCTCCTCTAGAGATATCTACTTTTTCAATTGCAAATTCCCCAATACCCATCATTACAACTAAACTTGCAGCAACTATCAAAGCTTTTTTACTTTTATTATTTATTTTTCCTTTTAATCTTTTTAACTTTTTTTGAATTTCATCAAATTCTCTAATTGCTCTTTTTTCCAATGGAGCTAAACTTCTTTTTACTAAATCCAACAATACTCTTTCATTTCCTATAAATATCTTGCTTTTTAATTTTCCAAATTTCATTATATATTGAATTAGCTTTCCAAATGAAAAAATATCTATCTGAGCATTATCGCATTGGCTTATCCAGCCTTTAGGTGGATAAAATATAGAATTATCACCATATAAATTAATACTACTATTACCGTAAGGCAAATAAATATGCCCTGCCTTATCTACAATTATTTGACTTGGATTAATAAGTCCATAAGGTTTATTTCCATAATATACATAATAAACTTCCATAATATTGGCGATTTCTTTTAGCCAGGATATTACTAAAGAATACTCTAATTCTCTATTATGCAAATAATCTTTTAAACTTATTCCTTTTACTTTTTTAGGTATTAATGTACTTTCATCTCCTTTTTTTGATACACAAAAAACACTTAGGGTACGCATTTGTTCCATAGGCAAATCTCCTTTTAAATTTTAAAATTGTAAATAACTTATAATTGTGGGAAATAAAATAACTGAAAATCTTAGAAAAACAAATTGTTAGAAAGGCTTTCTCGCCTTCTGAAAAGTATTATAATTTTATGCTATTTTGGTAATATTGTCAATATTTTTAATGATTTTTTATATTGTTTTAATCATATTTTTTTCACATTTATCTTTACTTTTTTACTGCAGTTTGATAAACTTATATGCGATATTTATTGATTTTCAAAAGGGAGGAAATTATGTTAGAAAATCTATTTAAACTTAAAGAACATGGCACATCTGTTAAAACCGAAGTTATTGCCGGTGTTACTACATTTATGACTATGGCTTACATCTTAGCAGTAAACCCTAACATCATGTCTGCTACCGGTATGGATAAAGGTGCAATCTTCACTGCAACTGCATTAGCATCTTTAATTGGTACTCTTATGATGGCAGTTTTAGCTAACTATCCATTTGCACTTGCCCCAGGTATGGGACTTAACGCATATTTTGCTTACACTGTAGTACTTGGTATGGGATACAGTTGGGAACTTGCTTTAACAGCAGTATTTGTTGAAGGTATAATTTTTATTATTCTTTCTCTTACAAATGTTCGTGAAGCAATCTTCAATGCTATTCCTGGTAACCTTAAAGTTGCTGTTAGTGCCGGTATTGGTCTTTTCATAGCATTTATCGGACTTCAAAATGCACATATTGTAACTGGTGGTTCAACACTTGTTCAACTTTTTACTCTTGATGGTTACCAAGCTACTTTAGCTGAAGGTGTTAAAGTTTCATTCCACGATGCAACTATTACAGTTATTTTAGCTATAATTGGTGTATTTATTACAGCAGTTCTTGTACTTAAAAATGTAAAAGGTAATATTCTTTGGGGAATCTTAATTACATGGATTCTTGGTATTATTTGTCAAGTTACTAAAATTTATGTTCCAAATCCTGATGCTGGTTTCTATAGCTTAATCCCAACATTCCACGGTTCTGGAATTGTTCCAAGTATTGCCCCAATATTTGCAAAACTTCAATTCAAAGGTATCGCTTCATTACAATTCGTTGTTGTAATCTTTGCATTTTTATTTGTAGATATGTTCGATACAATCGGAACTTTAGTTGGTGTTTCTTCTAAAGCAGGTATGCTTGATGAAAACGGAAAGCTTAAAAACATTAGAGGTGCTCTTCTTGCTGATGCAATCGCTACAACAGCAGGTGCAGTTCTTGGTGTAAGTACAACAACTACTTATGTAGAAAGTTCTTCAGGAGTTGCTGAAGGTGGACGTACAGGTCTTACAGCCGTTGTAACAGCTATATTATTTGGTATTGCAATTTTCTTATCACCAATTTTCCTTGCAATTCCTTCATTTGCAACAGCTCCAGCACTTATCGTTGTTGGTTTCTATATGTTCACTAACATTATTAACCTTAACTTTACTGATGTATCTGAAGCTCTTCCAGCATATATCTGTATCGCAGCTATGCCTTTCTTCTACAGCATTTCAGAAGGTATTTCAATGGGTATTATCTCATTTGTAGTACTTCACTTATTTAACAAAGAAGGAAGAACTAAACAGGTTAGTGCTTTGATGTATGTACTTGCCGTGCTGTTTATTCTAAAATATATATTCCTATAAATATTCATACTACTACAAAAACCGTCCTTTATACAAGGGACGGTTTTTTATTTACCTACATAAAGTTATACCTTATCAAAAAAACTTGAGTAAAATCATACTCAAGTTTTTTATCATACTATTCCATTTTTAATATACATTTAAATCTATTACCTATGTTAATATAACAAAAATAATGCAAATCAGCTTCATATGGTACTGTATTACTATACATTATTCCTTAGAATAAATAATTACAATTTTAACTTCCTAAGTCTAAGTGCGTTAGTTACAACACATAGAGAACTTAAACTCATACAAGCAGCTGCAATCATAGGATTAAGTAATGGACCACCAAATATATGAAAAACACCTGCTGCAAATGGAATTCCAATAACATTGTAACAAAATGCCCAGAATAAATTCTCTTTAATGTTTTTCATTGTTTTTTTGCTAAGATAAATTGCTTTTTTTACATCAATCAAATCACTATGCATAAGGACTATGTCTGCACTTTCTATTGCAATATCCGTACCATTTCCAATAGCAATTCCTACATCACTGGTTACAAGAGCCGGTGCATCGTTAATTCCATCTCCAACCATTGCTACAATCTTCTTATCTTCCTGAAGTTCTTCAACAATTTTAGCCTTATCTTTTGGCAGTACATTAGAAAATGTATTCTCAATTCCCGCAGAAGTAGCAATAAGAGAAGCGGTTGCCTCATTATCCCCTGTAATCATATATGGCGTAATATTCATATCTTTAAGAGCCTTAATTGCAAATGAACTAGATTCTTTTATTTCATCAGCTAAGGCAATTAATCCGATTAACTTATTATCCATAAGTACAAAAAGAACCGTTTTTCCTTCCTTCGCAAAGGTTTCTAAAGTTTTATTTACCACACCTTTATCTATTTGAATGGTATCATCTAATACTTTATCACTTCCAATTTTAATCTTATAATCTGCAAGGGAAGCCAATACCCCTTCTCCGGTAATGGAGGTAAAATCAGATACCGGAAGGAATTCTTTATAGTTACCAGTTTTTCTATTTAAAGAAGTATTTTTATCTAGGGTATTATCTGCAAATTCTCGAACAATTGCCTTTCCAAGAGGATGTTCACTATATTTTTCTACTGAAGCAACTATTTGCAAAAGTTCTTCTTTAGAAAGAATTCTATCATGAATATCAGTAGGTAAAGTAAGTATATCTGTAACATGGGGCAGACCTTTGGTAATCGTTCCGGTTTTATCAAAGACCACTTTTTGAATTTTTCCGGCAAGCTCTAAGGTTTCCCCATTTCGAATAAGAATACCATTTCTGGCACCATTTCCGGTTGCAACCATAATTGCTGTAGGAGTTGCAAGTCCAAGAGAACAAGGACAAGAAATAACCAACACGGAAATAAAAATCTTAAGTGCAAATCCCAAATCCTTCGAATAAATAAACCAGGCTATACCACTAATTAAGGCAATGAGGCAAACAATAGGAACAAATACACCTGCAATTTTATCAGCAAGTTTAGCAATAGGCGCTTTAGTTCCGGAAGCTTCCTCCACATAGGTTATAATATCCGATAGAACCGTATTCCCATCAGTTTTAGTAACAGATACTTCTAAACTACCAGTTGTATTTATTGTGCCTTGGTATACCATGCTATCAATTGCTTTATTAACAGGAAGACTTTCTCCTGTTAGCATACTTTCATCAATAGTGGATGCTCCCTTTATGACTTTTCCATCAAGGGGTATTTTTTCTCCAGGTTTAATTAAAATTATGTCACCGATTTTAAGTTCCTTAATCGAGACTTCTTCCTCCCCAGAGGCTATTTGCAAATGAGCTGTTTTTGGTGATAGCTCAATTAGCTTGCCAATTGCTTCTAGAGTTTTGCCTTTGGAAGAGGCTTCTAGGGTTTTACCAAGCATAATTAAAGTAATAATTACTGCCACAGATTCATAGTAGAAATGAGTATCATTGTGATTAGAAGTATGTACTCCTAAAATACTATTTCTAATAAGAATAATTAAATTAACTGTGCTATAAATAAAAGCAGCTGATGTACTTATGGCAATTAATGCATCCATATTTGGAGCAAAATGCATAATCGAACTAAACCCATTTTTATAGTAACTTTTTCCAATAATCATAACCGGAATAGTTAGGATAATTTGCAGTAGTCCAGATAAAAGTGGGTTGATATTAAGCCCAATATTTGATAACACCGGTGCAAATAACATAGGTCCCATAGAAACAATCAAAAGAATAATTGTAAATATTAGGGCTAGTCGAAAATTTTTCCAGCGATTATCTTGCTCTATTTTTTTTTTAATCTTACGTTCTTCGTAAGATACATTTTCTTCTATAGAGTAACCAGCATCAGTTACAGCTTTATCAACATCAGACAAACTAACTTTGTCTGGATCGTAGTCAAAAGTCGCTTGTTCCGTATTAAGATTAACTACTGGATTACTAATTCCATCTAAGGATTTTAGAGCTTTTTCTACCTTGCCTTGACATACGGCACAGCCCATTCCTTTAACTGTAAGACTTTGGTGTATCATAAAAATGCCTCCAATCTATATGGATAACTATCCTTTAACTAGAAAAATGTTTTAAAAGCGAAACAATTCCTAGTGATTTACTATGTTTTATAATAGCACTAAATATACTTATAGTCAAATTAAAAAATAACTTAAATAAAAGGTTTATAACTAATAGTATTTGTGGAAAATGTAAACTAATCTACACGAAAAGTAATTATAAAGTCAGTTAATGTTTATAAAGTAGCATTTATAAAAAAATCACAGTTGTGAAGGCAAAAAAGCGTAAATAAAGCTTTTCTTTTCACAGAAAAAATACTATAATTACATAAACAAATCAATTAAAAAGAATATATTTGAAATATATGAACAAATTAGTCTGAAAATTTGTTTTTTACATTGAATTATATGGTTTTTATTTAGAATTGTGAGAAAAAAGTCAGCTGGGGATATAGACTTAGCAAATATAAATGAAATCATTAAATTCAAGAGAGCGTGATATTATGGGGAAAAAGGATATGTTTCAAAATAAAAAAATAAAAATATTTGCAATTATAATTGCATTTAGTTGTGTTGCCTGCATGATGCCAAACACTTTATCTGCTAAGGCCGCTAGTAGCAGGTATCCTAATATCTACTATTTTACAACTAATGCCGCTAATCATTCCATTAATTTAAAATGGAAAAAAGGGTATAATCCTTCTAGTTACTATATTTGGAGAAAAGTTTCCGGAGGGAAATATTACAAGATTAAAACTCTATCTAAGAAATATCATTCCTATACAGATACAAAAGTTAAGGCTGGATATAGATACTATTACAAGGTTGAAGTAAATCGAAAAGGTACTAACTATCGAAGTAAAGCCTATGGTATTACCCTTACAAATATCTCTGCACCTAAATTAAAAACCTTAGAAACCTATACAATGACTAACGGTAAGCTTGCTAATAAGTTAAGTTTTACAGCCGGTACAGATAAAACCTATATGATATATAGAAAAGTGAGTAATGGTAGCTATAAATGTATTAAAACTATTAATGGAAAAGCTAAGAAACTTAACAGCTTTATAGATTATTCAATTAATAAAAATAATACTTATACCTATACAGTTAAAGCTAAAAGAACTGGTAAGTATTATACCCAATATGGCAAATATGATGCGTCCGGCATCGTTAGCATTAAAGATGTACCACGAATTAGTAATGTTAAAGTAACAGATTTAAATAATGATGCTTCTACTGATAATATTGTATATACTGATGAAACTCAGGAAATATCAGGACCATCATATACCTTTGATCAAGTAAAATATGAGATATATTTTAAAGGAATTCCAAATATGACTGCTTATTCATTATCTCAATTCTGTAAACCAAATCCCTCTTGTAGTGGATATTGGAATGGAATAGATAAAGTTAGTGGTAAGAATACATATTTTGACTATATTGTTAATACTGTTAACGGTGGTCAAACTCAATTTAAAGTTCAAGGAATAAAAACAGTATCAGGTAAGACATCTTATAGTAATACAGTGCCTTATGAGGCAGATTTGTATTAATTTTTAACATTCTTCAAAACGGATTTAAATAGTTTTAAGTATATGTTTTGCTAAAATCATCGTAAAAAATTATTTCGTTTTTAAAGAACTATATCCTTCTGATAAATTATTTATACAAAAATATACTTTATTTAAGCCCACAATTCTATGAATTGTGGGCTTATTATATGTACACTTTAATTTTATTTGCTATATTCTCCATCGGCAATTGCTTCCAATGTATCTCTTGATGGAATAAAGAAAAGCTGACCAGATAAAAGTTTTGAAAATGTAAGAAGATAATCTCCTTTTTCAACCATCTGAGTTAACATCCCCTTGGTCACTTCCCAACGTCTAGAATATCCTATAAAATAGGTTCCGGTAATTCCCTGGGCAGGCTCTGAAAACGGGACATTCATACGAACGATTTTCTGCTCAACTCCATCAATGTCAAGTTTAGCACTTACTGTATGAGCATTTGGAGCTTTTTCATCATCTTCCAGCTCTAAATCAGAGAATTTCTTACGTCCAATAGCCTTTTCTTGTTCTTCAGTAGATGTTGAATTCCATTTTCCCATATCATGCTGCCATTTTTGAGCAAATGCATATGAACCGTTAATAAATTCTGGATCTTCATCTCCAATAACAGCATAAGCAGGTGTGTCCGCTTCACTGGGAACCTCCGTTCCATCAATAAAGCCTAATATTGCTCTTCCCTCAAAATATCTAAATCCTTTAGTTTCATTAACCACTGTAGTTATTGGTGAAAGAACTGTCATAAATTGACTTATACATTCATATACAACATTTTCTTTACTGGCTCTCACATGAAGGAATATATCCCCTTCACTTGCCGGCATAGGGTATTCACCCTGAATACCTTTAAAAGTTTCAAGCTCTTTAGGTTTATTTGCCTTAGGAAAAAGATATTCCCAAGCTAGATTAGAAAATCCAATGGCAACTTTAAGATTATCCTTACTGGCACGAATACGAAGACTTCTAATAATAGCTTGGCTTTTATCAGCAAAATCTTCAATGGTTTCAACTTCCTCATCACGATTAGCCCTGTTAAGTTTCAGCACAACGAAGGTAACATTTTCTCCTATATCCTTATATACATCTTGTGCTTTTAATGGATTAATAGACATAATTAAATTCCTCCTTGACCTTTTAATAATACTTTTTGTTAAAAACTAATTTACTATTACTTTTTTAACTTTTCAAGACAAATCTAGTAGGATTTCGTGAAAAAGATATTAATATTTTATAAGGATTGTGTTAAGCTTTTTATATTTTATCCAACTCAATTACTCTATCAGCTTCAAGTAACTTGGCTTCATCTTTATCATGAGTTATACATATTACTGTTTTTCCTTTAGTTTTATTTCGGACATATTCTATAGTAGTTTCATAAGTAGCCATATCTAACTCCTTAAAGGCTTCATCTAAAAATAAAACATCATAGTCGGCAAAAAGAGCCCGTAATATTGCCACTCTTCTTTTCATTCCACCGGATAATTCCCTTATTGGTTGATTTATAGCTTCATTTAGCCCTAAAGCTTTAATTCCTTCTTGTATTTTCATTACATCTATTTTCTGACAAACCATATGGATATTTGCAATTATACTTAAATTTTCAAGAAGTCTGTCCTCCTGAAAAACTGCACTAATCTTCTTATCTTCTAGTCCAATAATACTTCCACTATCAGGTTTTATAATTCCCATTAGAATACCAATTAAAGTAGTTTTTCCATATCCACTAGGTCCCATAATACAAATGGTTTTCCCCTCTTCTATTTCTAGGGAAATCCCATTTAATACAATATGTTCTCCAAAAGATTTATATAAATTTTCTACTTTTATACTCATTTCAATATTCCTTTATTCTTATGAATTCATCAAATTATATTTCTAAATAATTATCCATATTGTAATTACCATTCATGATAATAATAGCCATTATACTTTCAATTTTCTACTTCATATGTTCAATCTTTCCTACTCCCTTATGAAGTAAAAACAGGAAAATTTTTTCAAACAAAACACTAATAATTATTATAACTAATGTCCACGCAAATAAATCCGGTGTATTTAAATAAACCTTTGCATTATATAAATTTTCACCAATGGAATCCTTCGGTATTCCTATTACTTCTGCTGCTATGCCTGCTTTCCAACATAAGCCCAAAGCTAAGGAACACCCTGCCGAGAAGAATGGAAGAACTTGCGATACATAAATATATCTAATTCTTACTTTTAATGGCAAATGAAATACATCTGCCATTTCTAATAATTTAGTATCCATATTAAGTATTCCATCTCGCACATTTGTAAATATAATCGGAAAAACCATTAAAAATGAAATGACTACAGATAGATTTTTTGAAGAAATCCAGACTAGTATTAGAATAATAAAGGAAGCAACCGGTATTGACTTTATGGTCTGAACTAGAGGTTCAAGAAACTCTCGAACTAGTTTTACTCGTGCCCCAATTCCTGCTAATAAAACACCAAAAATAACGCCACTTAAAAATCCCAATAAAATTCTTGCAAATGAAAAACCTATTGAATGCCAGAATTCATAGGTAATAATTAACCTGCTTAATCGTATTAAAACTTGGACAGGAGATACTAAAAGTATTTCCTGTCCAATAATTACACTTCCAATTTGCCATATAACAAGCCAAACTAGAACTGCCCATAATTTAATTTTTCTATTATGCTTACTTGAATTCATAAATCATAATATCCTAAATATATTTTTTTAATCGCTTTTTATTTTCCAATATAATAGAAATCATCAGCTGGCATTGCACCACCGATAGCTTTTGGATTTTGATCCTTAAGTACTGTTAAATAGCCTGAAAGCTTTTCTTTCATTTCATCTCCGGTAATACACACTATATTACAATTTGGAATAGCCTTCTTAGCAACTGCTTCCGGAACAATATCCTTGGCACCAACTAATTTAGCAGCTTCCGCTACGTTACCATTTACATAATCTACAGATGCTTTATATTTCTTAAGAAAATCAGCAACTGCTTCTGGGTGTTCTTTTAAAAATGCCTTACGAACAATAACAACTCCAGTTAGCATTGCACCATTCTGACCATTCTTCTTTTCTACAGCATTCCATTCTTTAGTTAAATCTAATACTGTTTTAAAACTACTATTTTTGATTGTAGCTGTTGTAACAAATGGCTCCGGTAACATTGCAATAGCACCCTTTGTTTTAGCTAGGGCTGCAACGCATTCTGCATGCTCACTCTTCCACTGGATATTAACATCTTTTTCCGGATCCAAGCCATTACCTTTTAAAATATAATCTAATGCATATTCCGGGGTAGCTCCTTTTCCGGCTGCAAATATTGTTTTACCTTTTAAATCTGCTACTGATTTTACAGTATCACCATTTTCAACGATATATAGTACCCCAAGTGTATTAACCGCTAAAACTTCTACAGATTTCTTAGTATTGTTGTAGAGAACTGATGCAAGATTAGCCGGTACTGCTGCTATGTCTGTTGTTCCCTTTGCAATCTTTGGTGTTACCTCATCAACTGCTGCAGAAATAGTAAATTTATAGTTTTCTGACTTAATCTTACCTTGGTCCACTTGATCCATCATCTGAACCATCCCCATGGCTGTTGGCCCCTTAAGTGCAGTTACATTTACATCTACTGCTTCTGTTTTTGTTTCTTTGTTACTTGTGTCTTCTTTCTTCTCACTAGCGCAACCTGCAAGGAGCATTGTACTCATAGCAATTACAGTGAGAATTGAAATTAACCTCTTCATGGTATTTATACCTCCTTCTTTTTATCCATATTAGTATATCACGAAATAAAAACTCATACTACCCCGGTTAAATATTTATTCAATTCTATTTTCAAATATACAGAATTCCTTAAAAAAAGCTCAATATACACTATATAGTCTTTTGTACTTGATAAAATACATATATATAGTGTATTGTAAAAATTCCTTATTTTGCTTATTATCTAATATAAAAATAATTTTATAAACATACTATAATTTTTTCTTATATCAAGTCATATGTATACTCTACCAGTCATTGTACAATTAAAAATTCCCAACTGGACACATTTTGTTTATTTTAGAATTTATAAAATATATTTTTCATTTATATTAACCATGTCTTTTTTTATATAGCTCATTAATATTTAACTGTAAAAAATACATTTTTAGTTATACAATGAACGAAACAAGTAGATTTGTTGGAATATCTGTGAAATGCCATATTGTTATAGAAGGTTCTGTTATTTAAATATTTTTAAATAACCTAAACGTTGGAAAGGAATTAATATGGAAAATCCAAGACGATTTAGAGTATTTGCTATTGCATTATCTATCCTATGTTTTTCAATACTATGGTTCAATATTGGAAATTACAATGTAAATGCAAGCTCAAACAAATATCCTAATATTTATTATTTTACGACTAATGCCAGTAATCACTCTATTAGCTTAAAATGGAGAAAAGGATACAGACCTTCTAGTTACATCATTTGGAGGAAGATAGCCGGAGGTCATTATAAAAAAATCAAAACTCTTTCCAAATCAAAGCTAAGTTATACAGATAAAAATGTTAAAAATGGTATGCGTTATTATTACAAAGTTGAAGTAAACAGAAAAGGCACTAACTACAGAAGTAAAGCTTTTGGAGTTACATTAACTAATTTAACTATACCTAAACTAAATTCAGTTTCAACTTATAATAACGGAAATAAAATATCAAATAAACTTACATTCAAAACCAATTCTAGCAAATATTACATGATTTATAGGAAAACAGGAAATGGTAGTTGGACGCTAATTAAAACTATTTCTTCAAAGCCTAATGTATCATACTCATACTCAGATAATGGATTGAATAAATCTTATAATTATACCTACACAGTAAAAAGCAAAAATGTTTCTAAAACCTGTACAAAGTACGGAAAATATGATGCAACCGGAATTACTACTATAAAGGATATTCCTAAGGTTAATACTATTAAAACTAGCGAAGCCCTAGATGTACCTGAAGTTTCAGATGGACTATGTGGTGCACCTCATAACAATAATCAACTCTTAGAAATAGAGTATAGCAAAATACCCGGTGTATCAGAATATAGATTATATACTAACTTTGCAAGTCTCACTTCAGGGCAAGTTAGTGGAAGTTGGGCTTACGTTTCGAAAGCTTCAAATAATTCAACATACATATCTTATAGTTTTAAACCAATGGCAATACACGGTGTAACTCCTATATGTAAAGTCCAAGGTGTAAAAACCATAGGAAATAAAATTTCTTATAGTGACGGTCAAATATATAGCTTAGATGATATTATAGCGGTAGAATAATTGGGGACTAAAAAAGTTCAGCAACCTGCTGAACTTTTTTGTTAGTTATTTTTCAATTTGTCATATACTGGACTAATATCTAAAGTAGAAAAGTAATCCAGCGGCGTTTCTGCTCTTCTTATAAGTTGTACATCTCCGTCAGTCTTTAGAAGAAGCTCTGCGTGCTTTAACTTACCATTATAGTTATATCCCATAGAATAACCATGAGCACCTGTATCATGAATATATAGCAAGTCTCCTATTTCAACTTCCGGCAAATGTCTATCTATAGCAAATTTATCGTTATTCTCGCAAAGAGACCCAACTACATCATATACATGGTCCGGTACTTTATCTTCCTTTCCCATAACTGTAATATGGTGATAAGCTCCATACATGGCTGGTCTCATAAGATCAACTGCACATGAATCCACACCAACATATTCTTTATAAATATGCTTAAAATGAATAGCCTTAGTAACTAAAGCTCCATAAGGTCCAAGCATATAACGTCCAAGCTCTGTATAAATAGCTACATCAGTCATACCTGCTTTTCCAAATACTTCGTCATAAGCTTCATGAACTCCATCACCAATAGCATATATGTTGTTAGGTTCCATATCTGGTGAATAAGGGATACCAATACCACCTGATAGGTTAATAAACTTAATCTTTACTCCAGTTACTCTTTTAATTCTTACTGCAAGTTCAAAAAGCATCTTAGCTAAGATTGGATAATATTCGTTAGTTACTGTATTTGAAGCAAGGAAAGCATGTATTCCAAATTCTTCTACACCTTTTTCTTTAAGAATTGTAAAAGCTTCAAACATCTGCTCACCAGTCATTCCATATTTAGAATCTCCCGGATTATCCATTATATCATTACTTATTTTGAAATAGCCACCTGGGTTATATCTACAGCACATTGTCTTTGGAAATTTTCCGTCAAATAGCTTATCCAAATATTCTATATGAGTAAAATCATCAATATTGATAATAGCACCTAAATCACGGGCTAATAAATATTCTTCTGCCGGTGTTTCATTTGATGAAAACATAAGCTCTTGGCCTTTAAGACCACAAGCATCAGATAGCATAAGTTCTGTGAAAGATGAGCAATCTGCTCCACATCCATACTCTTGTAAAATATTCATTATATAAGGATTTGCATTCGCCTTAACTGCAAAATATTCTTTATATCCCTTATTCCAAGAAAAAGCCTCTTTCAAAGCCGCTACATTCTTTCTAATCCCCTTTTCATCATAGATGTGAAAAGGTGTGGGATAAGTTTTAGTTATCTCTTCAAGCTTCTCTTTTGTTACAAATGGTTTCTTGTTCATTATCTAATATGTCCTCCCCATATTTTTATTTTTTTCTTCCCCTAATCATACCTCTACCTGCTAAAACTATTGATATAATAGCTATAATTCCAACTGCAATGCATAAGATTAATTTGTTATAATCTCTACCAGTCATATTGAATTTTATTTCTGAACTAACATTGTCACTTATAGAAATCATATCATTTGCATTTTCATCTGCAAGAATTTGATTTTTAGTTATAGAGGCAAAATATTTGCCATTTATATTTTTATCAACCTTCACCGTACTTTGTACGACAACCGGTGCATAAATGTTATATCTATCTTCTACTTTCCAGTAAAAATTAAAATCACCTACTACATATCCGCTGAAAATTGGAGGTCTTTCTGTATACTCCTTAGTATCACTTAATCTATAAGTAATATTTAAATTTCCTCCAATATTGGAACTATCTACCTGATATGTTTTATTTACATAGGATAATTTAATTTTATTTGGATTAAATTGTATATTTCCAAAAGTTTTTATACCTTTGCTTACCTCCGGAACACCTGCGTTATGTTTATCATCTTTTTTAGAGCGCATCCAAATATAATAAGTCTGATCTTTTTCTAGATTGGCAAAAGAATAATTAGTCTGCCACCCTGTTAATGGACTTGTTTTATTACTGTAACTAATTGCATATTCCGGTCGTTGGTCACTTGAAATCTTTTTCTCAACTAAACCACTAGCCAAATCAGAATGCATAGGGTCATAAATCATCTCAATATGCTCCACTAGTTTCCCAGGATGAATAACTATTGAATTGTATGTAACCTTATCAGCAGTAGGTAATGTAAAAACATCATCACCTTTTTTTAATTCATCATCATACTGTTCTTTCTTTTCAATAGTAAGATTGTTATCATTATTTGCGGCAAATAAGAAATTTTTAGGTATAAAAACCAACAATACTAATAAAAGTAAAGGAATGAAAAATATTATTTTGTTTTTCATCAAAATATTTATTTTCAAAATTTTATCCTCAAAACCATATTAAGGAGCTACAATTAATAATCATCTAAAAATTATCAAATTAAAACTATATTACATTCTTACTCTAAACCAAGTATCCTAGACTTTTTTATTATGTGGTTATCGAAAACTATAGTTCATGCTAAATAAATTATTTCTCAACTGTTATTTTACTATCTAGCTATGACAAAACTTAGTCCAACTATTGAAGAGTTTTAAATTGTTGCTGCTTTTGCTAAATTCTTTTCAGCAGTAGAAAGCATCAATTTAATTCTGTTAAGTTGATTTACCTCACTGGCACCTGGATCAAAATCAATAGCAACTACATTGGATGTAGGATTAAGTCTTCTAAGTTCCTTTATTACGCCCTTACCAACAACATGATTTGGCAAACATGCAAATGGCTGTGTACAGACTATATTATTAACACCACTGTGCATTAGCTCTAACATTTCTCCTGTTAAAAACCATCCTTCACCAGTTTGATTACCAATAGAAACTATTGATGAAGCCATCTGGGCTAATTTATCAATAGGTGTTGGTGGCTCAAAGTTCTTGCTTTCCTCAAAGGCTTTAGTTGCAGGGCTTCTAAGCCATTCAACTGCTTTTATTCCAAGATTTGCAATAGTTTTCTTTTTCTTTGCAAATCCAAGATTATCTACTTTAAAGTTTTGATTGTAGAAACAATATTGAATAAAATCAACTAAATCAGGAACAACTGCCTCTGCACCTAATGATTCCAAAAGTTCAACTAGGTGATTATTTGCAGCCGGAAGGAACTTAACTAAAATCTCTCCAACTACTCCAACTTTAGGTTTAACCTGATTAGTAATAGAAACATTATCAAAGTCTTCAATAATTCCTTTTACTATTTTCTTAAATTTTCTTCTGCTAGGATAGCCTTTTGTTAGGAAATCTATTGAAACTTTTTTCCATTTTTCATGAATACTATCAACTTCACCCTTATTAACTTCATAAGGCCTCATATGATATACGCACTTCATGAAAACATCTCCAATAACTCCACCATAAGCCATACGAATAGCTAAATTAGGTGTAATCTTAAAACCCGGATTGCCTTCAAGTCCACTTAAATTAAGAGAAATTACTGGAATATGTGAAAGTCCTGCCTTTTTTAATGCTCTACGAATAAATCCAATGTAATTAGAGGCTCTACATCCACCACCTGTCTGAGTAATTATAACAGCTGTTTTGTCAGTATCATAGTCCCCTGAAAGAATTGCTTCCATAATTTGTCCAACAACCATTAGAGATGGATAACAAGCATCATTATTAACATACTTTAATCCTACATCTACAGCTTGTTTATTATCATTTGGTAGAACAACAAGATTATATCCTGAGGCCTTAAAGGCTGGACCTAATAAATCAAAATGTATGGGAGACATTTGAGGACAAAGAATTGTATAATTCTTTCTCATTTCCTTAGTAAATGGAATCTTCTCAATTGCACTTGAAGTAATATGTCTCTCTTCTTTTTTCATCTCTCTAACTCTGATTGCAGCAAGTAAAGATCTAACTCTTATTCTTGCTGCTCCTAAGTTATTTACTTCATCAATTTTAAGAGATGTATAGATTTTATCTCCTGCTTCTAGTATATGAGCAACTTGATCTGTAGTAACTGCATCTAGTCCACAGCCAAAGGAATTTAATTGGATTAAGTCTAAATTTTCATTTTCATTTACAAAGTGAGCAGCACCATAAAGTCTAGAATGATACATCCACTGATCCATAACATTTAAAGGTCGCTCCACCGGTGATAAGTGTGAAACAGAATCTTCAGTTAAGACCGCAACTCCGTAACCTCTGATTAAATCAGGAATACCATGATTAACCTCTGGATCCAAATGATATGGACGTCCGGCAAGAACTATTCCTCTTCTTCCGGTTTCCTTAAGGTACTTAACTGTCTCTTCTCCCTTACGTTCCATGTCAAGTCTGGCATTATTTAGCTCTTCATAACCTTTATAGGTTGCCGCCTTTATTTCATCAGAAGAAATGTTGAATTTCTCACCTAGTTCTTCTATTAAACGTGCTGCCAAAACTTCCTCATTTGCAAGAGAAATAAATGGATGAATAAAGTCTATTTTTCCATTTACAATATCATCAATATTATTTTTAATATTCTCAGGATAAGAAGTAACAATAGGACAGTTATAATGATTGTCCGCACCTGCAAATTCTTGTCTTTCATATGAAATTGAAGGATAAAATATTCTATCTATACCTTCGTTTATTAACCATTGTACATGTCCATGAGCTAATTTAGCCGGATAGCACTCTGATTCACTTGGAATTGATTCAATTCCCAGTTCATATATTTTCCTAGTGGAAAGAGGTGATAACACAACTTCAAATCCAAGCTCTGTAAATATAGTATGCCATAATGGATAATTCTCATACATATTTAAAACTCTTGGTATGCCAATCTTTCCTCTTTTGCCACCAGTTAAAGGCTCATATCCAAAGTATCTTTCTAATTTGTATGCAAATAAATCCGGAACTTCATCTGTGCTAACCTTTTCTTTACCAACACCTTTTTCGCAACGATTTCCTGTGATGAATTTTCTATTTCCGGAAAAATGATTAATTGTAAGACGACAATGATTTGTACAACCCTTACATTTAGCCATTGTAGTTTTATATTCTAATGATAATATTTCTTCAATTGGAAGAATTTTAGTAATAGAAGTATCTTCTCCTACAGTTCCCCCACAAGCTTTTAATTTCTCTTCATATCTTTCTTTGGCTATTAAAGCAGCTCCAAATGCTCCCATAATTCCTGCAATATCCGGACGTACTACGTTACAATCAGCGATCTTTTCAAAACTTCTAAGAACAGCTTTATTATAGAATGTACCACCTTGAACAACTATATGTTTTCCAAGTTCAGTAGCATCGCTTACTTTAATAACCTTAAATAGTGCATTTTTTATAACTGAATAAGCAAGTCCTGCACTAATATCAGCGACAGAAGCCCCTTCCTTTTGGGCTTGCTTTACTTTTGAATTCATAAAAACAGTACAACGTGTTCCTAAATCTATAGGATGCTTTGCAAATAAAGCTTCTTCCGCAAAATCCTCAACTGAATAATTTAATGATTTTGCAAATGTTTCAATAAATGAACCACAACCTGAAGAGCAAGCTTCGTTTAATTGTACACTATCTACGTTTTCATTTTTAATCTTAATACACTTCATATCTTGACCACCAATGTCAATGATACAATCAACATTTGGCTCAAAAAATGAAGCAGCATAATAGTGAGCAACTGTTTCAACTTCTCCCTCATCTAGGTTAAGAGCTGCCTTGACTAAAGCTTCTCCATATCCCGTTGAACAAGAATAATCTATAGTTACACCTTCAGGTAATATTCTATGAATTTCTTTTAATGCAGTAATAGTCGTTCCTAAAGGATCCCCATCATTATTATGATAAAAAGAATACAATAAGCTACCATCTTCTGATACTAAAGCAACCTTATTAGTAGTAGAACCTGCATCAATTCCTAAAAAAGCTTTTCCTTTATATGTGGCTAAATCTCTTTCAGGTACTTTTGCAGTATTATGTCTATTAATAAATTCATCAAAATCCTCTTGGTTTTTAAATAAAGGCTCCAGTCTATCTACTTCAAACTGCATGGTTACCTTACCGAGAAGTCTATCTTTAATTTGATTTATATATACATAATTATCTTCTTTTGATGAAAGGGCAGAACCTATTGCTGCAAATAAATGGGAATTACTAGGTACAATTGCATGTTCCTCATCAAGATTTAAAGTTCTTATAAAGGCTTCTCTAAGCTCTGATAAAAAATGAAGAGGGCCTCCAAGGAAACATACATGACCACGTATAGGTTTACCACAAGCAAGTCCTGATATAGTCTGATTAACTACAGCCTGAAAGATTGACGCTGCTAAGTCTTCTTTCGCTGCACCTTCATTAATAAGAGGTTGAACATCTGACTTTGCAAATACTCCACATCTTGCCGCAATAGAATACAATGCCTTATAGTCTTTTGCATATTCATTTAATCCGGTTGCATCAGTTTGAAGAAGAGATGCCATTTGGTCGATAAATGAGCCTGTACCACCTGCACAGACTCCATTCATTCTTTGCTCTATACTGCCATTTTCGAAGTAAATTATTTTAGCATCTTCCCCACCAAGCTCAATAGCTACATCTGTTTGTGGAGCTTCTTTTTCTATGGCATTTGAAACTGCTACTACTTCTTGAGTAAAAGGTATTTCCATATAATTTGCAAGACTTAATCCCCCAGAACCGGTTATAACTGGTGCCACTTCTACTCTTCCAAGTTTAAATTCAGCTCTTCCAAGTAAATCTGACAAAGTCTCTTGTATATTTGCAAAATGCCTTTCATAATCCCAAAAAGCAATGTCTCCATGCTTATCCAACAAAACTATTTTAACTGTTGTTGAACCTATATCAATTCCTAATGTGAATTTTTCTGTATTACTCAAATCCAACTCTCCTTAAAACTTTCTCATTACTTATATTACGAGAAGTAAACTTCTCATATGAAAATCCTGTACTTCTAGTTATTTATTTCACTTCTGTTATTTGAATCATATTAGAAACTCCACTTTGCTCTTTTCTAACATTAGGGCTTGGAATTCCTGCTGTAAGAACCACAATATCTCCAGATTTAGCAAAGTTTTTCGCTTTAGCCAAGTCAACAGCACCATCACAAATATCCTCTGTTGTTGAAAATACAAGAGACTTAGTAGGTGTAACTCCCCACTGAATCATCATTCGTCTAAGTGCACTTTCATTTGGGCTAACTCCAATAATTGGTGCTTTAGGCTTGAATTTCGAAACTACTCTACTGGTAGCTCCTGAAACTGTAGGTGTAAGTATACATTTAGCTCCAAGTCCCATAGCAGAACTAACTGTAGCATGACCTATAGCACTTTCCACATCTCTCATCTTTCTTGTTTCGTAACTTGTGAGAATAGCCTTGTAGTCTAAATGTTTTTCAGTATTTTCAATAATATGTTCCATCATCTTAATAGCTTCAAGAGGATATTTTCCGGAAGCAGTTTCTCCTGATAACATAACTGCATCTGTTCCATCATAAACTGCAGTAGCTACATCTGTTACTTCTGCTCTAGTTGGACGTGGGTTTCTTATCATAGAATCTAACATTTGAGTAGCTGTTATTACAGTAATATAATTTTCATTACATTTTTGAATAATAGTTTTTTGAATATACGGAACTTCCTCCGGTGGAAGCTCAACACCTAAATCACCACGGGCAACCATAATTCCATCGGCAGCTCGAATAATTTCATCTATATTCTTTATTCCTTCTGCATTTTCGATTTTAGCAATAACCGGAATATATGGTGCATTTAAACTTTTTAATAAAGCTTTTATCTCTAAGATTGCATCAGCATTTCTTACAAATGACGCAGCGATAAAATCTATATCTTGCTCAACACCAAAGGCAATATCAGCTTTATCTTTATCAGTAATGGCTGGAAGTTTTATCGGAACATTAGGTACATTAATACCTTTTCTTTCGCCTAAACTGCCACCATTATCAATTCTACACACAATGTCACTACCTACTATTTTTTCAACAGTAAGCTCAATAAGTCCATCATCTATAAGAATCTTACTTCCCTGTCTAACCTCACTATAAAGCATATCATAGGTTATATAAACCTTCTGTGCAGTTCCCTCTACGTCTTCTGTAGTCAAAGTTATACTCTCACCTTGAACTAAATTAACTGCCAAACCATCTTTAAGGGTTCCTGTTCTAATCTCCGGTCCCTTAGTATCTAAAAGAATGGCAACAGGTCTATTCTCCTCTTCTCTAAGGCGTTTTAACATATCCATTCTCTCTTTTTGTTCAGCATGGTCACCATGAGAAAAATTAAATCTTGCTACATCCATTCCTTGACGAATAAATTCTCTCATCATCTTTTCATCATTAGCATTTGGTCCAAGTGTACATATTATCTTAGTCTTTCTCATCAATTTTACCTCCAAATTATAATGGAATAACTTATATCAATTACAAAATATTTTATTTCTAAACAACACAACAAAAATATATTTTATCTTCTTTTACAATACAATATTTATATCTGGACAAATATATAATTATTTTCAAAGAAACACATTTTTTCTTTTCATAATTCATATTTGATTTTCTTAAATATAGCACATATCTTATTCAACGTGCTGATGGGTATAAAGATGATCTTGACAATATTCGAGATTACCCTTACATTTGCTACAATATCTAAATTCTAATTCTGGATTAGAAATTTCAGTTCTGCCGCAGACAGCACATTTATGCTTTGCTCCCATCTCATATATCTTAGTAGGTCTTGGGACTTCTTGCATTTTATGCTTAAATTCTGCTTTTCTCTTAATTTCACTTGGTCTAAACTTACGAGTATGTTTAGAAAAAATGAAAAATAGTAAAAAGTTCAATATTGAAACAACCGAACACAATGCATCTGCTTTATAAATAAAACCTATCCCTCCATCATTTACCATAAAGGCTTGAATAATAGTCCATAGGAAGAAGGCTCCATCTAGCCATGCAAGCCACTTTACTTTTACCGGAATTACGAAAAATAGTAGAAACTGTACATTTGGGTATATGGCTGCAAATGCAAAGAATAACGACAAATTCAAATATGTAGTAGTAATAGGTAATGATGTTCTTGCAAATCCATAAAAAATAAATTGAGCTATAATATGAAACAGCACTCCTGAGAAGAAATATAGATTAAATCTAAATGCTCCCCATGCCATCTCAATCTGCATACCTATCATATAGTATAGATACAACGCAAAAAGAACAAAAATCAAACTTGAAGATGGCGGATAAATTATAAAGGTAATTAATCTCCACACTTGGCCATGTAGAATAGCTGCAACATTCAAGCTTAAATAGTTAGTATATATGGCTGGATTAACCATATTCAATACAAATCCAACAACATATAAAATAATTATATAATACATAAGATGTGGTATTGCAAATCTCCCAAACTTACGCTCTAATTTCGAAATAAAATCCATTTAAAATTTACCTTTCTCAAATTCGTTTTCTGTATAAAGAACTAATATAATAGCTCAAAATCAGAGATTTTTTTGTCAAATCTCTTATTCAAAAACATACCTTCTTTGGAGAAACGTTTTTGAACTTCGCAATCTCTAACATTATACACTCACACGTATTTGTTTACAATGTTGAATTTGTGAGAAAAACTTGGGTTTTATCCCTTTATTTGTAATATATTTTACCAAAATAGTTTTGGGTATATTTTAACACATTTTTCAAAGAAAAAAGATGGATAACTTACTTTCAAATTATCCATCTATGTCTTCTATGTCTTTTACTTTTTCTTAAATTTCTTTTATGCCTTTGAATACTTACAACCTTTATAAGTAAACCAATATCAATTAACAAAAGAACAAAGCAAGCTGCAAGATGATCAACTTCTACATTTGCAAATGCATTTCTTATTTCATGCTCAGCATCTATATCTACTTGATTTCCTTGTCTAATTTCTTTATTGACAACAACATACTTAGCACTATCTTTTTCGCCTTTTAATTCTTTCCCATTAGACACCATTCCAAACATATTGGTAAGGGAAAGTCCAAAAAGCAAAGAAATAAAAACCACTATTCTTAAAACAAAAATCTTTATATTCATAATTCACTCCACGTTCAAAATAAAATATTTATAAATTCTATAAACAAATATTAAAATATTAAAGTGAATATAAAAAGAATAAAAATGTTTTTTTCTGTGAATATTGTACCTTTATAGTATGAAACCCTCTATTTTTCTAGTTTATTTATTTAATTGTATAAAAAGCCCATCATTTCCTACATCCACAACAAGTTCATCTCCCATATTTGCTTCACCTTGTAGAAGGTATTTAGCCACAAGAGTTTCAACATGTTTTTGAAGGTAACGTTTTAATGGTCTTGCTCCATAGGCTGGCTCATATCCATTATCAGCAATATAATTCTTCGCCTTATCTGTCAAAGAAATTTTAATCTCTCTATCAGACAATCTATGGTTAATATCATCAATAAGTAAATCCATAATTCCTTCGATATTCTCCTTCGTAAGAGGTTTGAAAAGAA